>JAIQGB010000047.1 GCA_020072905.1 Terriglobia bacterium
TCACCCGGTTCTCGCTGGGGCGCGAGTGCGCCTCGCCGATCTCCTCCATCCACACACGCCCGCCGCCTCCGCCGCAGCAGAAACTGTCGCGGCGCGAGCGCGGCATTTCCCTTAAATCCACTCCGAGTGCCTTCAGCACCTTGCGCGGCGCTTCGTAAACGCCGTTGTAGCGTCCCAGGTAACACGGGTCGTGATAGGTCACCCGGTAGGGCAACTTGTGGGCGACCTTCAGCCGGCCCCGCTCGAGCAAATCGGCCAGCAGCTCCGTGTAATGGAGCACGGGGTGCCGCCCGTGATTCAGTTCCGGGTATTCGTTCTTGAGCGTGTTGTAGACGTGCGGGTCGGTCGAAAAGATGTTGTTGAAACGCGCCTTTTGAAGTGTTGCCGTGTTTTTCTCCCGCAGCAGCTCGAACAGACCCTCTTCGCCCGCCCGGCGCGCGTCGTTGCCGGTGTTGCGCTCCGCATCGTAGAGAATGCCGAAATCCACCCCCGCCGCGTGCAGCACTTGCGCCAGCGCTCGCGTGTTCTTCTGAAGCGCCGGGTGGTAACAGGCGTACTCTCCCAAGAACCAAAGCCACTCAACCGGCTCTTTTCGCGCGTCTTTGGGCTTGAAGTCCAGACCCTGCGTCCAAACCGCCCGCTTGCGCTCCGACTGGCCGAAGGAGTTGCCGTAGCGTTGGAGGTTACTGAACGCTTCCTGAAGACGTGCGTCCACTTCCCCGCGTTCCACCAATCGTCGTCGCAGGTCCACCATGATGGAGAGATGCTCGTTCAGGACCGGGCAGTGCTCGACGCAGGAGAGGCAGGTCGTGCAACCCCAGAGTTCCGCGGGCGAGATGAGGCCGCCTAGGAGAGCTGGTTCCCCGGAGTCGCCCACCGACCCCGTCTTCTTGAGGAGCGCCGGGCCGTGCTGAAGCAACTGTCGCTTGAGGTTGTGGACCAATTGACGCGGTGAGCAGGGTTCACCGACCTGAAAACTCGGGCAGGCGCGCTCGCAGCGTCCACATTCGGCACAGGCGAAGGCGGAGAGCAATTGCCGCCAGGTGAATTCCTCCAGTCGCTCGGCACCGAGGCGCCCACCCTCAGCGGCCGGTGCGGGCAGGCGTCCCGGAGGGTCGAGCCGGCTGAGGAACACGCTGAAGGGCGCAGCCAGCAAGTGCATGTGCTTCGAGTAGGGGAGGTAAGCCAGGAAGAACAGCACGATGCTCAAATGCGCCCACCAGAATACCGGAAAGAGCGCGGGCGCGCTGGCATGCAGGGTTGCCGAGCGCCCGAACCAATCCGCCAGGCCCGAGCCGAAGGGGAGCCAAACAACCTGTTCTCTCGGCCACGCCACCAGGCCGAACCCCTCCGCGGCGAGATACGTCACCATGAGCGCTGCGATCAGGAGGTTCACGAAAGTCGCGTCCCAAGTCAGTTGCAGGCCCGCGGGACGAATCACGAAGCGTCGGAAGGAAGAAACGGCCAAGCCCCCCAGTACCAGCACGGCGAAGATATCCACCATCGGGGCGAGATAACGATTCTCTTCAACACTGGGAATCCGAAGGCCGGGGAAGAGTCCCCGGAGCAGCATTCCACTGGTGGCCATCAAGAAGACCAGAAAGCCGTAGAAGATGAGCACGTGGGGAATGCCCACCAGCGGCTCATCGAGCAAGCGCCGCTGGCCGAAGACGTAGACCAGCACCTTCTTCACGCGCTCCGGAATGCGGTCCCAGCGCATTTCCGGGCGGCCGAGCCGAAGCAGCCGAATCAGGAAAATCACCCGCCATACGAACAGCCCGACGGCGGTCAGAGCCATTAGCCAAAGGATCAACCACGCCGGTATGGGACCGAGTTTTGCGGCAGTCGGGATCATCAGCTTGCCTTCTTCATGCTTGCCTTGCGGGCCTCTTCCGTCAGCAAGGGAATGAGTTCGAGCGCGTCGGTGACCGCACCGTAATGTGCCCCGCCGAAGATGGGGGCTTTGGGGTCGGTGTTGACGGCGACGATTAGCTCCGAGTTCTTCATGCCTTCCCAATGCTCCGGCGCACCGCTGATTCCGAACGCCAGGTAGAGTTTCGGCTTGACGGTCATTCCGGATTTGCCCACCTGGCGCGTGAGCGGCAACCAGCCCTGGTCGATCACCGGACGCGAGGCGCAGACCGCGCCACCCAGCACCTCCGCCAGCTTCTCAGCCATCGGCAGGTTATCCGGGTTCTGGATTCCGCGGCCGACGGCGACCAGCACAGGTACTTGAGTGATGTCCACATCGCCGGGAGGTGGTTCGATCAGTTTGCGGAACTTGATTCGCAGCTCGGGGAGTGTCGCGGGCAGCGGGATGTCCTGAACCTCCGGCCGCCCAGCCGCCGAGGCCTCAGGCCTGGGGAACGAGCCGGGAATTACGGCAATGAGAGTTGTCGCCTCCGGCACCGCCACTTCGACGAAGAGCTTCCCGCCGTAGATCTGGCTGGTGGCGAAGAGGCGGCCATCACGGACTTCCAGGCGCGTGCAGTTGTCGAGGCACGGACAAGCGATGCGTGCCGAAAGCATGCTGAGCAGGTCAAGCCCCACTGAGGTGCTGCCCATCAGGACCGCACGCGGCTGGGCATCTTTTAATGCGGCCTCCAGCGCCGCACAGTAAGCCTCCGGCGTAAACTCGCGGAACTCCGGGCGATCCACGAGGTAAACGACATCCGCGGCAAGTTCACTCGCGAGGCCCTTCACCTTGCTGCCGAGCAAGACAACAGCGAGTTTCGCCTCTGCGGCCTGTGCCAGTTCGCGCCCCTTCGCAACAAGCTCCAGGGTGATGTCGTTCAGGTGTCCCTGGAAGTGCTCGGCGACAACCCAAATGTCCTTGCCCATACGTCACCTCACGAGCCGTCGTTCTGAGAACAGGCCAACGATCTGGCTGGCGATCTCTTCAGGGGTCCCCGAGAACATCGTGGCTCCCATGCCTTCCTCGGGCTTGAACATGCGCTCGACGGCGACAGTTTCCGGCTCGGGTGCGGTGGTTTCCTTCTCCTCGACCTTTGCCGTCTTCATCACCTGGCGCAGCCGGCTGACGGGGACGTAGCGCGGTGGCTGCTCGGCTGCCTGGATGCCCAGGACTGCCGGGAGCTTCACCTCCAGTTCCGCCGCGTAGCCGCCGGGGTATTCCTTCTGGACGATGGCCATCGATGTGCCGTCCGCCATTTCAACCTTGCGAACCAAGCCGACGTAAGGGAGGTTGAGATACCCGGCCAGGAGCCCGCCGAGCGAGCCGTCCAGGTCATCGATGGCGCGGACTCCGGTCAAGATCAGGTCGAAGGAGAGTCCCTGGAGCACGGAGGCGAAGATTTTCGCCACGGTGTGATTGCTCGGCAGGGTCTCCAGCCCCGTGCGGATCAGGACGACGCGGTCTGCCCCCTTGGCGAGCGCCATGCACAGCGTGTCGCGCACCTCACCGGTATCGAGGGAGAACATTTCCACGCGCGCCGGCGTGCGCTCCTTGAGGAGCACGGCTTCTTCGAGGGCGTGGTCGTCCGATTCGCTGAGGATGTATCGAATGGAATCGGGGTCCACGGCCTTCCCGGTGGAATCGATTTCCACACCCTCGACAAGGTCGGGAACCTGCTTGGTCAGCACCGCGATATTCATGGTCCCGTCCTCCCTCAGGCGATTTCCATGGACTCGGCGAGCAGTTCGATGATGTCTCGAACGATGAGCTTTTGCTCGTTCCCGGTCACCTTGACGGCGTCTTCGAAGCGCGCGGGCTCAAAGGGGCAAGCCACCGCAAGCGTCTCCGCGCCCGTCGCCGCCGCCTGCATCACCCGCCGGTCCGCCAGGCGATCCTTGACGCGCTCCTGGATGTAACGGTCGAGATAGATCGTACTGGCACCGCCGCCGCAACACAGGCTCGACTCCCGGTTTTGAACCATTTCAACCAGCTTGACCCCGGGAATGGCCCGGAGCAGCATGCGCGGCTCTTCGTAGTGGGAAGTCTTGCGGCCGAGGCAGCAAGAGTCGTGATAAGTAATCGTGGCATTGAGTTTTTTCTTCAAGAGCGGCTTCAGTTGATCAAGCCGCTGGGCCAGAAAGGCAACGACGGGTTGCACGTGGTAGCGTCCGCCCAGGAAGGGATAGATCTTGAGAAGCGTGCGGTAGGAGTGCGGGTCGGTCATGATGATTTCGCGGAATTTGTACTTGCTCAGAATCTCGATGTTGCGCTCGATGAGCATCTCGAACAGCCCGCGCTCGCCGGCCAACCACTCGCAGTCGCCGAGACAGCGTTCCTCAGGTCCCAGGATGGCGAAGTCCACACCCAGGGCGTTCAGGATGCGCGCCAGCAGCTTGGAGATTTCCTGTCCGCGCGGCTCGAAGGAGGGATTGCATTCCACGATCCACAGCACATCCACCGGCCGGCGGAGTTGCGACATGATGGGCACGGGCACGCCGGCCGTCTTCGCCCACTCGGCGCGCTTCTTGGGTGAGATCCCCATGGGGTTGCCGTAGAGGTAGGTGTTCTGCAGGGCCTTTTGCAGGTCCTGATCGATGGCTTTGCCTTCCGCCATGACCGCTGCACGGAGCGCCGGGAACAAGCCATCCGAAATCTGCAATTGGCTCGGACAGCGCACCGCACAGGTGTGGCACGACACGCACAGCCAGGGGGTGTTGCTTTCCACGACCTCGTTGAACCGGCCTTCCAGCAACATCTTCACCGCTCTGCGCGGCGCGAAATCCATCGCCTCGCCCATGGGGCAGGAGCCGCTGCACACTCCGCACTGGATGCACTGGCGAAACTTCTCCTCGGCGCTGGCTAGTTCGGGAAAGAGGGGGCCCGGGGTTTCAGGGAGGGGTGGAACCTGAGCAACGCCCATGGCAAAAACTCCTTGACGGTCTACCAATCGGCTCGGTCCAAATCAGGCCGCCGCGGGCTCGCGCGCCGCAAAAGCTTTCTCTGCCAGTTCCCACCGCAGCGGCACCAGGAGCTTTTCGAGCCCCAGAGCTTTCTCCGACAGTCCCAGGGCCATGCCGATCAGCTGTGTGAAGTAGGGAATCGGAATCGTGACGTCGTCACCGTACCGGCGTTTGATCTTGCCTTGATGCGCTTCCAGGTTGAGCTGACAGAGCGGGCAAACCGTCACCAGACAATGCGCCCTGGCGAGCTTGGCTTGATGGAGAAGAATGTAAACCAGCCGATGGCCGACCTCTTCGATGGTGCCGGTCAGCGAGCCTCCGCAGCAGCGGGCTTTCAATTCAAAATCCACCAGGTTGGCGCCCAGCGCGGGGACAAGCTGATCGAAGGCTTCGAGAGTAAATCCCTCGCTCAACGCGTACGGCCGGGCGATCAGGCAGCCATAGTAGGGCGCCACGTTCCAGCCCCGCAGCGGTTTCTTCACCTTGGCCTTCAAGCCCTTCACGCCCACGTCACGGAGAATGATCTCGAGCGGATGCAGGATCTCGATCTTGCCCTCGTAATGGAGCCCTATGGCGGCCAGCGCCTGGTCGATCTTCTCGCGCAGGTCCGGGTAGCGAGCCAGATGATCCTTGGTCTTCTTCAGAATCATGTAGCAGGCGGTGCAGGGGGCGACGATTTCGCTCCCCAGCTTCTCCGCCATCGCCAGGTTGCGGGCGCCCAGCGCGAAGGCTTGGTTTTCTTCCACCGAAATGTACGTCGTCGCCCCGCAGCAATTCCATTCCGGTAGTTCCCGCAGCTCCAGGCCCAGGGCATCAAACACCGCATAAAGCGAATCTTGGCAGTGCCGCGCGAAACCGTGCATGCAACATCCAGGAAAATACGTGTAGGCCATGGGATCCTCTCTCCCAGAGTTTCAAGCCGCTTTCTTCAAGTCACCACCGCTGGGTTGGGCGCCCACGGTTACCGGCAGTGGAGACTTGAGCGGACCGCCGGTGCTGGCCTCAATGACCTCCAGCATCCGGCGCAAATCCTCGTTCGCCGCCTTGGGAATGCGAGTCGAGCCCAGACACATTCGCCCGCGCTGCCAGAGCCGCAGCCCCAGGGGCCACGAGGTCAGCAGCTTCATGGGAGCGGTTTTGAGCAGCACCCTCAGCACCAGCCAGAACTCGTTGGTGCGGCCCGACCCCTTCAGCATTTTCAAAAATTCCTTGGCCAGCACGGGCACCGGGAAGTGCCGCGGGTAAATCCCTTCGCGGATAGCGATCCGCTTGAGCGCGTACATCACCTCGGTGACGCCGATCCCGGAAGGGCAGCGCACCGTGCACTCGTAGCAGGACGCGCACAGCCAGATGGCAAAACTGGTAACAACTTCTTCCTTGAAGCCTTCGCGGACCATGCCAATCAGTTTTCGAGGCGTGTAATCCATGTAAACGGAGAGCGGGCAGGCGCTCCCGCAGGTCCCGCACTGCAGGCAGGAAAGGATCTTCTCGCCGCCGGGCGTGGCGATGATCTCGGCGGCAAGATCACGCTCAAGTTCCTTCTCGTACTTGACCTTCTTGAAAAAGGTGGGATGCGCCATCCCTTTGCCTCCCCTCATCCTGTGGCGTTACTCAGGAATGACGATCACTTGCAAGAGCGCCGGGAGCCATCCCCGAACGCGAGGCCAGTCGGACATCTTGCCCCCCGCTCTAGGACACTTCCTCACGGCTGACAGACAGCACGGCGCGGGCCATCGCTCGCCCTTGAAAGTTTGTCGAGCGTCGGCACGACACGCCCCAAGCCATGCCCAGTCGTGGAAGAGCGTGGCATCCGGTTCTGGGTATTTCTGTACCCGTGCCTGCCCGGCGACTGTTGAGACTCGCGACAACTGCCGACAAATCTTGTTGAATTCTGCGGCGGCTTGATTTCGAGCGCTTTGGAGTTCGTGGGGACCGCGAGGCTTGATCCCAGCGCATTCGCCGGGGAGGATGCGTTTTCCCGCTGCGCGAAATGGCTCCAACCCATACGGCACGTGCGGCAGGGCTGCACCTGCGACGAGATTGAGGCTGGCGGGCTGGGATTGAGGCTACTTCCCGGCCGCGTACTCGGCATAAGCTTCGGCGAGCTTGGCTGCCTTCGCGTCACCGTCGTGAATGAGCACGCGATAGCGGAAAGTCAGGTTCCCGCCGGGAGGGATGGTGATGCTGCCGTCGCGTTTCGGGTCGTTGTAGTAATCGTGCTCGCCGAAGGGATTGACGGCGAACAGCCCGTACCCCCGCGCGTGCCAGTAAGTGGGATGCTTGGGGTTGGAAGGATTGTCGAAGACAGCGATGCCGAGCCTCTTCCCCTTGACGGTGCCGGAGTAATCGACCCAGTTGGCGCGCTTTCCCCAGATCTGCTTTTCACCGACGCGGCCTTCCGAATCCGTCATGCGGACGGCAGGCTCTTCCAGCGCTTTGACCACACGGATGGCGAAGGTTCCTTCCTTGGTATCGCCCATCTTCACCGGCGTGTCGAGCGCGTGGATGGTGAATTCGCAATCGATGGTGCGCGTCATCGTTTCGCCACCAAAAGTGTAGCCTTGGGTTTCCTCCGCGATGACCTTTCCGTCCGGGCCGACCAGGTCGAAGTCAGCGCGCAGACTTCCGGAATCCGCGCCGCCGCGCAGGTCCTCCACTTTGGTGAACACCGTCCGCCCGTGGGGCAAATGCTCGGAAGCCTGGTAGGTCTTCCCTGCAATGTGCACGGGGGCTTTCTCCTCAAACTGCGCCTCGCTCCAGAAGTCCACGCCGTTGATGTCCCCGTGGGCAAAGTACAGGGCGCGATGGTGAGGGTGGTCCGCGCTCTCGCCGGGAATATCCTTTCGCATGGGGAAGCCACGCGTCACCACGATGCCTTCCGCGCTGCGCAGCGGCGACATGTAGGGTTTGGGAACCTTGAGGTCGAAATGAAAAGTCGTGAAGGGCTTGCCGCCAATGAGGACAGCAATTTGATGATCGGTGCGCTTCACATCCACCGATTCTGCGGCGCCGAGAGACGAGCTGAAGAGAAGAACCGCGGCAAAGGCGGAGGCAAAGGCAACGAACCTGGACTGAGCCATGAAGGAATCACCCTGCAAGTGAAGCATTGATGCCGATCCCAAATACTATCACGGTTGCCGGGCCGGCGAAGCGTGCAGTGCTCAGGGTTTCCACCACGCGGTCGCCGCGGAAAATCCCGTGGGCCGCAACACGTCCACGCGGATGCGTCGGGGGGATTTCTCCTCGAAGGCAACTTCCTGGATGACTCCCTCGCCGGGAGCCATTCTCGGCAGCGGAACGGAGGTTTCTTCCACCGGCAGGTCGCCGAAGCCGTAGACAATCGCGCGCAGCGTGTAGCCCTCCACGGTGTAGGCGGGCAAATCGACTCGCGTCAGGAGGGAAGCGGTGATCCACCGGCCGTTGATGCCGACCTTGAGCTCGCCGATCGGGCTCGATTCCTCGCGCAGCGCCTGGAAGGAGGGCTTGCGTTCGCCGTAGAGATCGACCACGCCGTGCACGCGTTGCTTGAGTGCGCCCGTCCCCTTGTCGCCGACGTGGGTGCGGTAATCGTTGTAATCGAAAAAGATCGCTCCCGCGATAAAATCCAATTGGCGATAGACGTTGGTGTGGCTCTTCAGGATTTCGACGCGCCGCGCGTCGCCGCCTGTGCGGTCGGGCGCGCACTCGCAGTAGCCGTACTCGGACACCACAATCGGCTTGGTCGGGAACGCGCGGTGGATGGCTTCGGCGTTGGGCCGGACGGATTCGACGCTTCCGACCTGCCAGGTCTCGAAATACTCATTCCAGGAAATGAAATCCAGTTCGCCCGCAATGTCGCGTTCGGGATTGTTCTGCAGGGAGTTGGAAGCGTAGGTGAGCAGCCGCGCCGGATCGAGCTTTCGGGCCTCTTCCGCCATGCGCCGGATGAATTTCTGCGCCGCCGGATTTTGCCCGTCCACCTCGTTGCACAAGCCCCAGGCAAAGATGCAGGGATGATGGCGGTCGCGCGCGATCATCTCGCGCAACTGCTCGAGCCCGTTCTGCATGATCTCTGATGAAGGCTCATCCTTCATTCCTTTGAACGTGTCCGGCCCCCAGGCGGGGACCTCTTCCTGCATAAGAATGCCGTGCCGGTCGCAGTAGTCGAGCACGCGCCGGTCCTGCTGCCAGTGGACGCGCGTGAAGACGCAATTGAGTTCTTTCAGATCGTTGTGGTCGTGCTCGATCCAGGATGACGGCTCCGCCATGCCGTAATCCGGATTGCTGCCCGCCATGCGCTCGACGCCCATCAGGCGCACGCGCTCGCCGTTCAGGTAGAAGCTCTCGTCCTTGACTTCGAATTTCCGCACTCCGAAAGTCTGGGTGTAGCCGTGCACCGGCTTGCCGTCACATTCCAAGGTGACGGCGGCGCGATACAGCTCCGGTTGGTCGAAATGCCAGAGGTTCATCAGCCGGCTTGAGGGGGGCGGCGCAAGGGTCGCGGTCGCAGCCGGAGCCAAGGGGATGGCGTTGGTGCTGCTTTCCACAGCTCCCCAGGATTGCGAGTTGTCTTCGAGAATCCGATAGCTGACGCGGACCTGTTGCGCCTGGCTGCTGCTGTTGCGGACCACGGCACGGAGAGTGAGATGGGTTGCGGCTCCCTCCTCCTTCGGCTGGACGCTGGCGAGATCAGGGACCGCGTCAATTTCGACCCGCTCGATGTAAGCCTGCGGAGTGACCAGGAGGCTTACCGGCCGAATGATTCCGCCATCCACGGTCCAATCGAAGGACTGGTCCCGCGGGAGCATGTTCGGGTCGAAAGAGTTGTCTACGCGAACGGTCAAGGTGTTCATCGCACCGAGCCGCAGTGCCTTGGTGACGTCGAAGGTGAAGGCCGTATAACCCTTGCGAAGATGTTCACCGACCAGCGCGTCATTCACCCGGACTTTTGCGCTGTGGGTGATGGCCTGGAATTCGATGCGGACTATCTTATCCGACCAATCGGCCGGGGCATGGAATTCGGTCTTGTACCAGGCGACGCCCTTGTAGTCGGCGGTCTCCGACTGGATCTGCCAAGTGTGCGGGACCGTCGTGTGCCCGGATTCCCCAGGCCTTTGGGCGGTTTGAACGTCGTCGAACGACCGCGCGCCGGCGGTTCGGTCCAGCTTGAAGAACCACGGGCCGTCCACAGGGACCACGAGAGTTTCCAATCCGGAAAAGGCGACAGCGGACGGCACGGGGGCAGAAGCGGTCAGCAGCCGAGGCATCACGCCCGTAGCGCCGACGGCTGCCATGGTCTTGAGGAGATGTCTTCGTGAAGAGCGTCGCATGGAGGACTCCGGGGGACAAGCCGGCCGGAATGGAGGCGACTATTCCGTTTCGATCGCGATCACGGTGACGGGAGATTTCCAGCCTCGGTTCCGCGTCGTGAAGCTGAGGCTCGTGCTCGGGCCGCCTCCTGCCGAAGGGTTGCGGATGAAATCAACTTCCTGCCCATCTTCCAGGATGTAGGCGCGCTTGGCGGGCTTCTTCACGTCGAGGTCTACGCGCAGGCTCGTCCCGGGCTGCCAGTTGAAGATGTGGAAGTAGACTTTGTTATCGCGCGTCGTGAAGGTTGTATCCGTAAAGTAACCGGAATCGGTCGGGCTCGTCGCGTAAATCGCTTCGCCATTCCGCTGGAGCCACTTGCCCACTTCCTGGAGACGCGTGACGAAGTGCGGCTGGATCTCACCCGTGGGCATGGGGCCGACGTTCAGCAGCAGGTTGGTGTCGCCTCCCGCCGCCTTGGCCAGCAACTGGATGAGCTCGGCTGAGGATTTGAATCGCTGGTCGGTTTTGGCGTAGCCCCAGTTATCGTTGATCGTCATGCAGGCTTCGCGGAACCGCTCATCGCCTTTGGGCGGAGGCGAGCCGAGTTCCTGCTCGGGCGTGGTGAAGTCGCCCGGCAAGCCCGCCCGGTCGTTGACGAGCGCATGCGGCTGGAGTCTGCGGACGATCTCGATGAGTTCCGCCGAGTGCCACTGCTCCGGCGTGTGGTCCCAGCCGCCGTCGAACCAGATGCCGGCGATGCGCCCGTAATTGGTGCACAGCTCGCGCAGGTGGCCTTTGAGGTAGGCGATGAATTCCGACGAGACCGGCGTTTGCGGCTTCAAGCTCGGCTGATAAGCCGGGTGATGCCAGTCCATTAGCGAATAATAGAAGGAGATGGGCATGTCCTGGCGGTGGCATTCCTCGACGAGCTCACCGATCAGGTCGCGGCCGAAGGGCGTGCGCGTGATCTTGTAATCCGTCAACTTGCTGTCGAACATGCAGAAGCCTTCGTGGTGCTTGGAAGTAATGGTGATGTAACGCTGCCCCGCCGCCTTGGCCACCGCGACCCACTCGTGAGCGTTGAAGCGCGCGGGATTGAACCGCGGGACCAGCTTCTCGTACTCGGAGATGGGGATCTGTTCGCGATGCATCACCCACTCGCCGCGCTCGAGGACGGCGTACAGGCCGAAGTGAATGAACATGCCGAAGCGTGCCTCACGGAACCATCGGCCACGCACGGAGAGCGGCTCAATCTCCGGAGCAGCCGTCGGCGCGGCCGAAGCGCGGGCCAGCAAGGTGCCGGCCGCCGCGCCCAGGGCGGACTTGGCAAAGTCACGGCGAGAGAGTTTGAGCGCTTTCATGAGAGTCCTCCTTGCTTCAAGGAACTTCGGCATCAGGATGCGGATGGCGCGTCACGCAATTTTCAAGACGCCGGCGCCGCGAATTCGGCTGTGTTTGAGCGCCTGGAGGGCCTGGTTGGCATCCTCCAGAGGGAACGTTTCGATCTCGGTTCGCACCGGGATCTCGGCAGCGATTTTCAGGAACTCGCGGGCATCCTCGCGAGTGGCGTTGGCGACGCTCCGGATGACGCGTTCGTGGTACAGCAGCCGGTCGTAGTCGATGGAGGGAATCGGGGTCATCGTGATGTCGGCGAGGGAAACCGTTCCGCCCTTGCGCAGAACGCGCAACGCTTCGAGAACCAACGAGCCGACGGGCGCGAAGATCACCGCGGCGTCCAGTTTCTCGGGAGGTGTTTCCTCGGCTCGTCCCACCCACGCCGCACCCAGCTTACGGGCCAGTTGCTGATGCCCTTCGGTTCTCGTGAACACGTAAACTTCGCAACCCAAATGCCGCGCCACTTGCAGAATGATGTGCGCAGAGGCTCCGAAACCGTAGAGCCCCACGCGGTCGCCAGAGTGCGCGCTGCTCAGGCGAAACGACCGGTAGCCCACAATGCCCGCGCAAAGCAGCGGCGCAACTTCCAGGTCCGAGAAGCTTTGCGGCAATGGGTAAGCGAAGGACTCTGACACGATCATCGCTTCGGCGTAGCCACCGTCTGCGTCCCAGCCCGTGAATCGGCCGCGCTCGCAGAGGTTTTCCAGACCTTTCCGGCAGTAGACACACTCACCGCACGTTGAGTAAACCCAGGCGACGCCCACACGATCGCCTTCACGAATCTGCCGCACGCCGGAACCGAGTGCATCCACAACGCCCACAATCTGATGTCCTGGAACGACCGGCGATTTCTTGAGCTTCAGGTCGCCCTCGACGGTATGGAGGTCGGTCCGGCAAAGGCCACAGGCGCGCACGCGAATCCGAATCTCGCCAGGTCCGGGGCTGGGGACAGGGATGTCCATCAAGCGGAGAGGGCTTTCCTCTGCCGGGGCCTGTTTTTCAAGAACCATCGCGCGCATGGACGGGCTACAGTCTAGCCAACTGCACACAATCATGACAAGTCAGGTCATTCGCAATCTTCTTTCTCCCGCCCGAACTCTTGCCGGACAATCGTCGGGGAATGTGGCAGAATTATGTCTTGGCGATCACTCAGGAATATGCGTCCGCGGAAGGTCGGGGGAAGGTTTCATCCCCGCCGCCCGGAGAAAGGATTGAGCCATGAAATCGTTCCTTTCACTTCTTCTGGCATTGAGTGCGAGTGCCATGTTGTTTGCGGCTGACACGAGCAAGGAGGCCGAGCGGCTCCAGAAAGCGGCGACCGTCATCAACGAGGTGATGGGCACGCCGGAGAAGGGAATCCCCAGGAACCTGCTGAACAAGGCGGTCTGCGTGGGAATCATCCCGTCGCAAAAGAAGCTGGCGCTGGGTCTGGGAGGCAGCTACGGCCGGGGCTGTCTGGTCTGCCGCCGGGGCGGCAACGGCCCCTGGGGAGCGCCCTGGACGTTTGCCATCGGCGGGCCGAGCATCGGGTTCCAGATCGGCGGGCAGGCGACGGACTTCGTGCTGCTGGTGATGAACGCCAATGGGGCGCAGAAACTCGTGAAGGGCAAAACCAAATTGGGCGCCGACGCATCGGTGGCCGGCGGGCCCGTCGGTCGCACCGCGGAAGGCTCGACCGGCGTATTGATGCAGACGGAAATCCTGACCTATTCACGCTCCCGGGGGGCTTTTGCCGGGCTATCCCTCGAGGGCCAGGTCATTAAGGATGACGGCGACGCCAATGAGAGACTCTATGGGCGGAAGATCGAGGCGAAGGAAATCCTTTTCGGCAATCCGCCCGTCCCCTCGGCCGGACGACCGCTGGTGGCCGTTTTGCAGAGATACTCCCCGAGGGGCGGCCAGGCGTACAAGGGAAAATAGGTAAGGACGGACCCGGTAGGGCGCGGAGTGTTGCGCTCAGGGTGGCGTCAGGAAGCAATGAGCAACAAGAAAGGCGGGAGCACGCTCCCGCCTTTTTGTTTATTCCCTGCTACTGCCCGGCACGTTCTCGAAGAACCGCAGGATAACACTACGAATCCTGCGCTATTTCATCTCGCCCGCGTAGATCTTCATAATTGTCTCAAGGAATTTCAGGGCGTGTTCCTTGGGACGCTGGAACGAATTCCGGCCGATGATGGAGCCGAAGCCGCCGCCGTCGCGGATGGCGCGCGCCTCGTCGAAGACATCCTCGTCCTTATCCTTCTTCGCCCCGCCCGAAAAGATCACGATCCGCCGGTCGTTGAACGCTCCCTGCATGACGTGCCGCACGCGCTCGGCGAGCGTCGCGATGGGCACCGCAGCTTTCTCGTAAGCTTTCTTCGCTTCCGCCTGCTCGATGTGCGCGCTGGGCAGCTTGACTTTGATGACGTGCGCGCCGAGCTGCGCGGCAATCTGCGCGGCGTAAGCGGCCACGTCGATGGCGGTCTCGCCCTCTTTGCTCAAGCTCGTCCCGCGCGGGTAAGACCACACCACCACGGCGAGCCCGCAGCTCTTGGCTTCCTCGGCCAGAGCGCGCAGTTGCTGATACATCGTCTGCGCGTGCGAGGAGCCGGGATAGATCGTGAACCCAATCGCCACGCAGCCCAGGCGCAGCGCGTCCTTCACGCTGGCCGTGACGGCGGGGATGGGGTCTTTCTCGTCGTGCAGCACGTCGTGGTTGTTGAGTTTCAGGATGAGGGGAATCTCGCCGGCGTGCCGGGCGGCGGCGCTCTCAATGAATCCCAGCGGCGCGGCGTAGGCGTTGCACCCCGCGTCCAGCGCCAGCTCGAAGTGGTAGTTCGGGTCGTAGCCCGGCGGGTTGACGGCAAAGCTGCGCGCCGGGCCGTGCTCGAAGCCCTGGTCCACCGGCAGAATCACCAGCTTGCCCGTTCCCGCCAGATGCCCGGTGTTCAGCAGTCGCGCGATGTTGGTCTTCGTCCCGGGATTGTCACTCTCGTACCAGCTTAGGATTTCCTTGACCCGTTCCGTGTTCCGCCTCGTGCGGGTCCCCGTGGTCGGTGCGGCGGTTGCTACTGCCATGATTTTTCCTCCAGCTCAGAAAAGCAGAAATTTGATAGCCCTTCAGATTACAGGCCGCCAAGAGCCTCACGCAAGGAGAAATTTGACTGCGGTCAAGATGTCGGAGCCGGCCTTCGTAGCGCCGGCCTATGACCGGCGGGTCTGCATCTCCTGTGTTGTCGCCGCTCATAGAGCGGCGCTACAGTAAAACGTTCCGCGCTCCCTGCCGCCCGAAATTCCTTTCCTCTGCCCGGCGTGCGCTGCCGGTTCCCCACCTGGCTGCCGGCCTCTCGCCCCCCTGGCCCTTCATTTCCGGCGAAAACTTCTGGCGAAGGGGAGTATAATCCCTCGCAAAATGCGAAAGGAGTTCTTTGCCTTCATGCCTGTAGAAACCGAAATCACTCGTCGAGAATTCCTGAAGACCGGAGCGAAAACCAGCGCCGGGATCGCCGCGCTGAGCACGGTCAGCCTGATTACGAAGCCTGAAAGGGTCTTTGGCGCTAACGACCGCGTGCGCGTCTGCGTGGTGGGCCTGCACGGCCAGGGTTGGGCGCACGTGGAGCAATACTCCAAGCTGCCGGGCGTCGAAATCGCCGGCGTCTGCGACGTCGACGAGAACGTCATGAACCAGCGGCTGGCGGAAATGGAGAAGATGAAGCTCCCCAAGCCGCAGACGTTCGTGGATCTCCGCAAGGCGCTCGAGGAGAAGTCCTTCGACGCCATCTCCATCGCCACGCCCAACCACTGGCATTCGCTGCAGGCCATCTGGGGCTGCCAGGCGGGCAAAGACGTTTATGTAGAGAAGCCTTGCTCGCACAACTGGTTCGAGGGAAGGGAACTCGTCCGCGCCGCCGAAAAGTACAACCGCATCGTCCAGCACGGCACCAACAGCCGTTCGGGATTGCCATCCAGGAAGGCATGAAGAAGATGCGCGAGGGCCTGCTCGGCGAGATCTACCTGTCGCGCGGGCTCTGC
>JAIQGB010000048.1 GCA_020072905.1 Terriglobia bacterium
TGCACTTGCGCGAGACCGAACAAGTCGACGCGGAAAAGCCGCCTCACGAGGTTCGCATGCGAACTCGCGCCAAGGCGCGCAGCAGCCAGTAAGGAGTCAGAGTCTATGCCGACTCCAGAAAAGGATCCTCAAGCCCCGGAGTATCCGCTCGCCGAGAAACACGCGGACCAGCTCCGAACCCCCTCAGGGAAATCCTTCGGCGAGATTTCGCTGGAAGGGGTGCTGCAGGGTCGAGTTGAAATGGCGGACTTGCGGGTGACCAGCCAGGCGCTCGAGTGGCAGGCGCAGATCGCCGAGCGCGCCGGGCGGCGTCAACTCGCGGAGAATTTCCGGCGGGCTGCGGAATTGGTGGACGTACCGGAAGAACGCATTCTGCAAATTTACGAAGCCCTGCGCCCGGGGCGATCGAGCTCAGACGCCCTCTTTGCTCTCGCCGAGGAACTCGAGAAGGACTACCAAGCAAGCCGCTGCGCGAGACTTCTCCGAGAGGCAGCGGAGGCATACGCTCGCCGGCCCATCTCCTCAGACCAACATCGATAGCTGGCGATTCCGGGAGCCCGCTACAATTTCGACCGACTGTAACCAGTGGTGACCAGGACGCCGACGGTGCCACCGGCGCGGTTGAGCTGGACTTGGCCTCTCTCATCCCACAGAGGCATTCGCGCTGGAGGACTGCGAGGTGGTAAGCAGCATGGGGCTTGCCAATCTCCTGCAGCAGACTTCTTCAACCCATTCAAAATGCTATAGTTATGTAGGGTGGGAAGACCGTTGCCGACCATTCAACCGGACGGGTGTCCCCCGTCGCGAAAGGCGTCTCAAATCGAGGCAGAGAACTAGGGCCCTTTAATGATGCAGCGCCGACGGTCGATACAAGGAAGCCCGCTCAGAGGTTCTCCCTGAGCGGGCGGTGGTTGAGCAGAGCGCCGGAGGCGCTCGGAGGGTTCGAATTCGTCATCCAGCGCGATCCCGTGCGACAAGGGCTGAATCGTCAAGCGCGTGACGCACCGTCGGTCAGGACCGGCTCGGCCTCCGTCCCAGGCGGCTTAAGCCGATGCTCGGCGAAGAACAGACGGACGGCCTGCTCGATTCCCCACGACGTCTCGGTGTGCTCCGGATAATTGATCACCTGGATCTCGGAGGTAAACCGGTCGCTGGCGCCCGAGGCGTCATGGAGACCCTCGGCCAAGCGATCGGCCACACGGTATGCGGCGCATGAGCCCGCGCCGGGCAGCAGAATTCCGAAGACGCCCGCCGTGAAGAGATAGATGGAGTCTTCCCGTCGCAGGCGACGGATCATCGCCTTGGCGGCATCGCCAAACGCCGCCGAGACCTCATTTTGATCGCTGAACTCCCGCGAGGCAGCCAAGCGGACAATGACCAAGGAAAGCGGCTGGCCAGTGCTCGAGGCGCGCCGGACCTCCATCGGCAGGCGGTCCTGGAAGTGGCTGAACTCCGGCAGCGTATTCAGCAGGTCGCTGCTGGCTTGGTGGCGCAGAGCGACATTCCGTATCTGCTCTTCCAGGAGCTGCTTACGCAGATTGCGCATCGTCAAGTGACGATCCAACAGATAGGCGACGAGCAGGATCGAGAGGCCACAGAATCCGAAGAAGACTTTTCGGAGAGTGGACCCCTCAAGCACGACGGGCTCGGAAAACACGGTGGGGTACATCAGCAGGGCCATTCCCCCGGCAAGGACCGTGATGGTCGTGACCGCCAGGATCCAGAGCTGGAACTCGCGTTGGTCCAGGCTCCTCGGGTCGACGTGGTCAAAGATGTGCATCGTCTTACCTCTCCTTCAACCGCACTTCGGTTCGGTGTCGTCTTTCCAAGGTTCGTGGTCTGTAATCGGTCACAGACCGCTCGTGGTTGCGTTCCGGACAATCGGATCGGCTACCCCTCGGTTCGCCCGAAGATGTAATCCCGGATGGCCTCCACTTCGTCGGGCTCAACCGCCGTGAATTGCACGGCGCTGCGGTCGGGGGGATCTTGGCGGAGCACCTTGGCCAGCGGCCTCAGGGGCTTATTGCGGTTGGGCATGCAGAATTCCAACCGCAACACCTGCCCTTTCTCGGCGCCCCCGGAAGGCTCGATGAGCATCCCGCCTTCTCCGACGTTGATGCTCTCGGCCTTGAATGTTCGCTCCGGGGGTTCACCTACCGAGCATTCCACCGCGGTGACGTAGGGCAGCCGCGCGTGCTGTCTTTTGTCGCGGAGGATAGCCCCCCGCATCGCGCTGAACAGCCCAGTCGCTCGCTCGCGCGTGAAAGGCTTACCCAGAAAGAAAGTGACCCCGGCTCTGAATCCCTGACGCATGGTCTCGACGTCATCGTAGCCAGTCAGCATGGCGACCGGAACTTTGGCGTTGATGGGCGATTTCCGGATGCACCTCGCCAGTTCGAATCCGTCCAGGTTGGGCATGCGCGCGTCAAGCAGGAAGCCGTCGAAGACCTCACTGTTGATGCGTTGCATAGCATCCCGACTGTCCACTGACGTGGCCACTTCCATCCCCATCGGCTCAACAAGAGCCTTGATCACCTTCAGGATTTGCGGCTCGTCGTCGACGGCCATAATCTTGAAATTCATTAGTGATTCTTCCCACCCCGTTCGTTTACGGAACCGATTCTCCGATCCCCAACCCGAACCTTGCCGGGGCAATCACCGTGCCATTCGGCTCGAGCCGACGTCCCAGGTCGTCTTCTCACTTGGGTTCAATCCCCCGGAGACGGACGGGGCAGCCGCGTTACCTCACCAGGGCAGAGCTAGCGAATTGATTCAAAAGGTATTGTTGGGTCTGGTGCAGGTGAGCTAGCAGCCAGCCTCGAAAACTTGCGAGAAGTGACGTTCCCGGGTTCTGTAACTCCCGGAGGACTCAGATTAGACCGTCATAATGCTTTTGCTGTCCGAAACCTAGGCAAGAATCTCATCCCCGATACAACCGGGCCCTGGGGGCATACTGTCATTGGGGATAGTCGGGAGGGGCGGTCCGCGTCATGTGAGGTTCTCCTTTGTAGATTCTGCATATCGGGGAGGTGTAAACGGAAAGTCGAGGGCGAGGAAGGAGGGTGAGAGAAACCTAGCGCACTTTGCGGGAGAGTGGGGAGTCTCGAACGGCGGAAGGCACGAGCTGATCGTTGCCGGTGATCGATAGCTATTCCGACCCTTGACCTTCGTTCTGGGCGAGCAGGCGATAGAGCGTGGCGCGGCTGACGCCGAGAATCTCCGCTGCCTGCACCTTATTCCCGCCCACGCGCTCCAGGACGCGCAGAGCGTGACGCCGCTGAACCTCTTCCAGGGTGATGAGTTCGTCTTCTTCCCCCGCAGCTTTGGGGACGGCCATCTGGAAGCGCTCGGGGAGATCTCGGACATCCACTGCGTCGCCATCGACCATCATGCAGGCGTGGCCGAGAGCGTTCTCCAGCTCGCGGACGTTTCCCGGCCAGCTATACCGCGCCAGGACGGCCTGGGCACGATGAGTAAGCCGGGCAAGGGGTTTGTTATATTGTCCTGAGAAGCGTTCCAGGAAGTAGCGCTCCAGCAGCGGCAGGTCTTCCTTGCGATCAGCGAGGTGAGGCAGCCGGATTTCGATCATGCAGAGTCGGTAGTAGAGATCCTCGCGGATTTTCTTTTCAGCCACCGCCGCCGCCAAGTCGCGATTGGTGGCGGCGACGACGCGCATGTCCACCTTGCGCGTTACCGGGGAGCCGACGCGCTGGATTTCTTGATCCTGCAGAACTCGCAAGAGCTTGGCCTGCGTCGCGAGCGGCATCTCGCCGATTTCATCGAGGAGCAGGGTACCCCCGTGGGCATATTCGAACATGCCGATCTTGTCCTGCGTAGCTCCCGTGAAAGCACCCTTCACGTAGCCGAACAGTTCGCTTTCGAAGAGTGTTTCCACAACCGCCGCGCAATTGCAGACCACAAAGGGGCCGGATGGGGTGGGGCTCAAGCGGTGCAGGGCGCGCGCCACCAGTTCCTTCCCGGTGCCGGTCGAGCCCGTCACCAGGACAGTGCGGAAGTGGGGCGCGACGCGCTGGACACGCGCGAAGACCTCCAACATGAGCGGGCTCTTTCCTACAATTCCCTCGAATTTTGAGGCTTCGAGGAGCTCGCGTTCGAGTTGGCCCGCCCGCTGTCTCTGGCGGGCGTCGGCGATCAGACTTCCGATTCGCTGGCGCAGTTTCTCGATGGAGATGGGCTTGGTGAGGTAGTCGCAAGCCCCCTTCTGGATGGCCTCGACGGCGGAGTCGGTCGAGTAGTGCCCCGTCAGCAGGATCACATCGATGCTGGGGTCGATTTCCACGACCCGCTCCAGCACCTGCATGCCGCTCAGCTTGGGCATCATCAAGTCGAGGATGGCGATTTTCGGGCGGCGGCGGAGAATCAACTCCAGCCCTGCTTCCGCGTCGGAGGAGGTGAGGATTTCAACCCCCTCCTGGGTCAGGGCGATTTTGATCAGGTCCAAGGTGAGAGGATCATCGTCGACAGCGATCAGGGTAATGGGGGCAGCATCAGGAGTCTTGGTCATAGCCAGAGTCTGGAAGCGAGGTCGCTTAGAATCTCCGAAAACGCACGAACAAGTTCCAGCGAATCTCCTCCCTGCCCCAGAGTCCCCGCAACGCCCTTTGGGAACTTCCCCGCAAGCACTTCCATTCCCCTTGTACACGGCCGCTACGCCAAGGCCGGGGCAGTTCGGGGTGCGCCGGTGACTTTATTCTAGGTGAACATTACCAAAGAACAAATCCAGTCTGCAATCCCAGTCGGCAGAAAGCGACATTAAATTTACCTAATCGCGTGATTGGATTTTCAAACAGTAGCAGGCTGCCGCGGGGCATTCGCGCGGGGATCCCGCGAGCGAGGCGTTGCGCAACTGCTGCCGGCACCAAAGCGTCGCCCTAATTCCCACTGTGGTTAGTTTTGATACACCTTTCCGGGGCACGGACAGGTTGCAGTTGCCGTGAACCGTACACCTGCCTTTTGGCACCTCTAAGTCGTTTGTTCGCAAAGCACATGAGATTCTTCAAATGAATTTGCCGTGGGCCGTCGTGTGCTTCTGAGGTTATCGCCACTACCTTCGCGAAGTCCATCGCCGGATCATGTCGCTCGCGGTTCGGACAAACTGGCGGAATGGGACGCAGGGAGAGGCCACGAGGGGGACAAGATGAAGGAACGGATTCTGGTGGTTGATGATGAGCCGAGTGTCTGCACCCTGTTGAGCGAACGGCTGGGCCAGAACGGCTACCAGTGCCGGACTGCCTTGGGTGGTGAGGAAGCCCTGGAATTGTTGGCGAGCGAGCAGGCCGAAGTGGTGATCTCGGACCTGCGCATGAAAGGTATGTCGGGGATGGCTCTCTTGGAGCAAGTCCACAACCAATTCCCCCACGCAGCGTTCATGGTGGCCACGGGCGTAGACGATATCCAGGTCAGCATCGAGGCTATGAAGAAGGGGGCTTGCGATTATCTGGTGAAGCCCATCCAACTCGACAGCGTGGTGTCGAGCGTGGAACGTGCCCTGGAAAAGAAGCGACTGGAAATTGAGCTGGAGAACTACCGCCACAATCTGGAATCCATGGTCGAGCAGCGCACGCGCCAGCTCCAGGTGGCGATGAGGCGCATTGAGCTGACTTACGACGAAACCCTGGAAGCCCTCGGCGCGGCGCTTGACTTGCGCGACACCGAGACGGCTGGCCACTCCCAGCGGGTCAGCCGGTATGCGCTCGCGATGGCCAAGACGATGGGGTGCTCGGACGATCAGCTCAAGCAGATTCGCCGCGGCTCCTACCTCCATGACATTGGAAAGATCGGCATCCCCGACTCGATTCTGCTCAAGGAAGGCAAGCTGACTCCCGGAGAAATGACCGTGATGCAGAGCCACGTCCGCATCGGCTACGACATCGTTTGCCGGATCGCCTTCCTCGCCGGCGCGGCGGAGATCGTTCTCACGCATCAGGAACGTTACGACGGGACGGGTTACCCACAAGGCCTGGTCGGAGCGGAAATCCCTCTCGGAGCCAGGATTTTCGTGGTCGCGGACACGCTCGATGCCATGACGTCCGACCGCCCCTACCGCCGGGCTCTCCCCTTCGAAGCCGCCCGAGACGAAGTCCTCCGCGAGTCGGGCCGGCAGTTTGACCCGGAGGTAGTTCAAGCGTTTCTCAAGATTCCCGAAAACGCGTGGGAAGAAATCCGAGCGGAGGTCGCCGGCCACCGGCCCACGGCACTGCGCAGTGCCATCACCGCCGCTCTTTCGGATAGAGTGCCGACAAGCCCGGCGGCAAATTAGCGAAAGGCGCGTCGGGGTCGGCGATACGCGCCGGTGGGCTCCGTTGAACAGGAGACAAGGGTCCATGAGAGTACTGATAGCCGAGGACGATGCGATCTCGCGGCGAGTGCTGGAGGTGTTCCTGCGCCGCTGGGGTTATGAGGTGGAGCCGGTGGAGAACGGGGACGCGGCTTGGGAGCGGTTGCAGCGGGAAGACGCGCCGAGCCTGGCGATCCTGGACTGGATGATGCCGGGCATGGGCGGGGTGGAAATCTGCCGGCGCGTGCGCGAGTTGGGGCGGCCAACCTACGTGATCCTGCTGACAGCGCGGACGGGCAGCGAAGACATCGTCGAGGGGCTGGAGGCGGGGGCTGACGATTACGTGACCAAGCCCTTCAATCGGGAAGAACTGCGGGCGCGGGTGCAGGGGGGCAGGCGGATAGTGGAATTGCAGCGCAGCCTGGCGGAGCGAGTCAAGGAACTGGAGCAGGCGCTGGCGCGTGTCAAGCAGTTGCAGGGCTTGCTGCCCATCTGTTCCTACTGCAAGAAGATTCGCGACGACGGCAATTACTGGCGGCAGGTCGAGGCCTACATCACCGAGCACTCCGAAGCCGTCTTCAGCCACGGCATCTGCCCGGAGTGCTTCGATAAGTTCGTGAAGCCGGAACTGAACAAAATGAATGGCTCGGGAGGAACACCCTAATGGCGGTCAGGGCTCAGAGTCAACAGACTCGAACAGAGTCATGGCGGCGATCACTCTTGTTGCTCCCGCTGGCACTCCTCGCAGTGGCCACATTCCAGCTCCGAGCGCAACCGAGCCCACCGGGACGAGCGAGCCTCAAAGTCTTGACCCGGATCGATCAGGTCCGGCATCTTCCCCCCAACGAAGCAGATCTCGGCTATCCAGTTCGCCTGCGCGCCGTCGTGACCTACTACGGTGGCAAGGGTTTGGAGTTCTTTGTTCACGATACCACCGGGGGAATTTACATCAACGATCCGCAGGCGGACTTCGGCGTCCGGGCGGGACAGTTGGTTCAAGTCGAAGGATTTACCTCTTCCGGCGGGTTCGCGCCGGAAATCATCAGCCCTAGAGTCACCGTTCTTGGGAATGGCCCGATGCCCCGGCCTCGCCCCGTCACGCTCGAACAGTTGACTTCGGGCCGGGAAGACAGCCAGTGGGTTGAGCTCGAGGGCGTCGTGCATTCGGCGGAAAAAGAAGGTAGTCAGCCGGTCCTCAACCTGGCCGTAGGCATGGGGCGTTTGAAGGTTCGCTTTCCAGTGGACTCGGAGGGATCGATCCGTCACCTTGTCGATGCCAAAGTGTCCGTCCAGGGTACCGTTGGGGGTATCTTCAACCAGAACATGCAGCTCCTGGGAGTTGAGTTGCACGTCCCCAGCCTCGCCTTTGTTCGCGTCCTCGAGCCCCCAGCACGCGACCCCTTCTCGTTGCCGGTTCGGCCGATTCGCATGCTCCTGGGATTCGCACCTCGAGGCGCCAGGGGGCACCGCGTGAAAGTCCAGGGGACGGTGACGCTCTTCCAGCCAGGGCGCGCACTCTTCATTGCAGATGGGAGTGCGGGTCTCTACGTTCAGACCAATCAGACCACGCCATTATCACCCGGAGACCAAGTGGAAGTGGTGGGCTTTCCAGCTACTGGAGTGTACACGCCCATCCTCGAAGATGCCCTCTTCCGCAAGCTGGGCAGTGGACCGGCGCCCAAACCGGTGGAGATCGGCGCGGCGCAGGCCCTCACCGGCGGCTATGACGCTCATCTGGTCCGCCTCA
Source organism: Terriglobia bacterium (assembly GCA_020072905.1). Lineage (GTDB taxonomy): Bacteria > Acidobacteriota > Terriglobia > UBA7540 > UBA7540 > JAIQGB01. The sequence goes on from JAIQGB010000048.1 coordinate 8,046, forward strand.
AAGCTCGCCTTCTCAGTATCACGGCACACGTGGCGGACCCGTTGCTCGTCTTCGAGTCCGACAAAACCATCTTTGAAGTGCAGATGAGGTCGACGGACTCAAGGGTCGAGTTTCCGAAGCTCGAGCCAGGCAGTCAGATTCAACTAACGGGCATCTGCTCGGTCGAAACCGATGTAAACCGAGTGCCGGTTTCCTTCGATCTGCTGTTGCGTGGTCCTGACGACATTGTCGTGCTCGCGCGCCCCCCCCGCTGGACCCTGAAGCACGCCCTCTGGGGACTGGCGATCATGGCGGCGCTCATCTCCGCCGTCCTGCTCTGGGTCTTCTTCCTCCGACGCCAAGTGAGGGAGCAGACCGCGACCATCCGCGAGTGGCTGCGGCGCGAGGCCGCCTTGAAGGAGCAATACCTGGAGCTCTTTGAGAACGCCAACGACAGTATCTTTACCCTCGAACCGTCAGGCCGTGTCGCTTCGCTTAACAAGGCCGGCGAGAGGGTCAGCGGCTACACCCGGCACGAGGCTCTGAGTATGACCGCGGCCCAAATGGTGGGGCCTGAGTATGTCAGCGTCGTTCAGAAACTTGTGGCCAAAGCTCTGGGCGGGGAAGCCGTGCTGCCTGTGGAGCTGGAGATTGTGGCCAAGGATGGGCACCGCATCTGGGTGGAGGTCAACCTGCGGCCCATCGCCCGCGACGGGCAGATCGTCGGCTTGCAGGGTATAGCCCGCGATATTACGGAACGCAAGCGCACAGAAGGACTTAAGGCGGTCCAGTCTGCCGTGACTCGCGTTTTGGCAGAGGCTGGAACGCTGAAGGAAGCAGTCCCTAAGATCCTGCAGACGGTCTGCGAGAACTTGGGATGGGATGAAGGAGGTTTTTGGATTCACGGCGACGATAGCCTTCTGCATTGCGCGGGGATGTGGCACAGGGCGGACATCGTTTTTGACAAGTTTGAGGCGGTTTCTCTGGAGACCACCTTCGCGGCGGGCGATGTTCTCCCGGGCCGAGTTTGGACCACTGGCGAGCCGGTCTGGATCCCGGAAATCGCCGAGGACGAGGATTTCGTCCGCCGTACAACCGCGATCCAGTACGGTTTGCACTCTGCCTGCGGCTTCCCCCTGGTCGACGAAAATAAGGTGCTCGGTGTCATCGAGTTCTTGAGCCGCCACGTGCGTCCCGTAGATGAAGACTTCATCCAAGCAATGAGGGACATGGGCCGCCAAGTCGGGCTCTTCGTGCGCCGGGTGCGGGCTGAGGAACAACTGCGGGAAAGCAACGAAACTCTGAGTTCTCTCATCTCCGCTTCGCCGGTCGCCATCATGACCGTTAACCCGGCCGGGGAAGTTTTGATATGGAACCCCGCGGCTCAGGAGATCTTCGGCTGGAAAGAGGAGGAGGTGCTCGGGCAATTCCTCCCCATCGTCCCGAAGGCGAAGCATGAAGAATCCAGGTTCCTGCGCGAGCGAGTGCTCCATGAAAATCCTTTCACCGGCGTGGAAGCCCGGCGCCAGCGGAAGGATGGCACGCTCATTGACGTCAGTATATCCACGGCGCCCATCCGGGACGCCGGGGGCAACGTCGCCTCCATTATGGCCGTCATGGTGGACATCACCGAGCGCAAGCGCATGGAGGAGGCCTTGCGGGTGAACGAGCGGCGGTACCGGACGCTTTTCGAGAATGCGCAGATCGGTGTTTACCGCACCACCCCGGACGGCCAAATCCTGGTCGCTAACCCTGCGCTCATTCGCATGTTGGGCTATTCCTCGTTTGAGGAGCTCGCCGTGCGGAATCTGGAGACGGCGCAGTTCGAACCCGGCTACCCGCGCGCGCAGTTCAAGGAAATCATGGCGCGGGATGGCGAAGTCCGCGGCTTTGAGGCCGCCTGGGGCCGGCGAGATGGCAAAGTGACTTACGTCCGCGAGAATGCCAAGGCCATTCGGAACGAAGAGGGAGTCGTCACGTACTACGAGGGAACGGTGGAAGACATCAGCGAACGCAAGCGGGCAGAGGGAGTCCAGGCTGCTGCGTACAGAATCGCGGAACTTGCGAATTCCACGCATCGGCTCGAGGACTTTTACCGCTCGACCCATGAACTCGTCAACACGCTGATGCCAGCCAAGAACTTCTACATTGCCCTGTATGACGCTGCCGCCGACGTGCTTAGTTTCTCCTATTATACTGATGAGCAGGATGAGGCCCCTCCTCCGCGCAGACCCGGAAGAGGTTTCACAGAATACATTCTGCGTACCGGAGAACCACTCCTCGCCCACCCCGAGGTATTGCAGGAGCTCGTAAAGGCCGGAGAAATCGAACTACGAGGCACACAACCTCACGATCGGGTTGGAGTGCCCCTCAGACTGAGCGGCGAGCTTATTGGGGTCCTGGTGGTCCAGAGCTACAGTAGCGACATTCGATATGGAGATGAGGAAAAGAATGCCCTTCAGTTTATTACAGAACAAGTAGCGATGGCAATCAGCCGTAAACGGGTAGAGGAAGAGCGGCATTTTCTCCAAATTGTGACGCAGGCCATCGGTGCTTCCGAAAACCTTACCTCTGGACTGCGTGCCACGGTGCAGGCGCTTTGTGAGGCAAGCGGCTGGGTTCTCGGGCAGGTTTGGATTCCCTGCGCCGATGGGACACACCTTGAGGTGACCCCCGCCTGGTACGGCAATGCGCCGGGCACCCAGGAATTCAGGACGGCAAGCGAAGGGCTTGCCTTGCTGCCAGGCGAAGGTGTTCCTGGGCGGGCGTGGTCCACAAGACAGCGAGTTTGGTTCCAGGAAGGACTGTTTGAAGATGTCTCCGCCAGGAGGTCGGCGGCGAGCGCTCTTGGGCTTAAGTTGGGGCTGGCCATTCCCGTACTTTCCGAGGGAAAGGTTCTCGCGGTGATGGAGTTTTTTGCCACTAAGGCCCGGGCGCAGGACCAGGGCCTGCTGGAGGTCATTGCCTCGGTGGGTGGTCAGTTGGGCACGCTCATCCTGCGCAAGCGGGCCGAAGCGGCAATCCTGGTGAGCGAAGAGCGGCTCCGGTCATTGATCGAGAGCACCCGTGACTGGGTTTGGGAAGTAGACGCCAACGGGGTCTACGCCTATTCCAGCCCGAAAGTCGAGGAGCTGCTGGGATACGAGCCGGAGGAAGTCATCGGGAAGGTGCCGTACGATTTCATGCCTGCGGATGAAGCGAAGCGCGTTCGTGCGGAGTTTGGAGCGATTGCTGCAGCCCAGCGAGCCTTCCACAGGTTCGAGAATACAAACCTGCACAAGGACGGCCGACAGGTGGTGCTCGAGACCAGCGGCATGCCAATCTTCGACGCCGACGGTAATCTGCGCGGCTATCGCGGCATTGACCGTGATATTACCGAGCGCAAGCGGGCGGAGGAGGCACTGCAAAAAGCCAAAGAAGCCGCGGAAGCCGCCAGCCGCGCCAAGAGCGAATTTCTGGCCATCATGAGCCACGAGATTCGCACCCCCATGAACGGGATCATCGGCATGACCGAGTTGGCCCTCGATACCGATTTGACGCCCGAGCAACGAGAGTACCTCGGAATGGTGAGAGATTCGGCGGACACCCTCCTGACGCTCATCAACGATATCCTGGACTTTTCGAGGATCGAGGCCGGCAAGCTCGATCTCGAAATCACGGAATTCGATCTCCCGGACACGCTGAACAGCACCCTGAAGGCGCTCGCCGTCCGCGCCCACCAGAAAGGCCTGGAGCTCGCCTGCCGCATCCCGCCCGAAGTCCCTTCCTTGCTCCTCGGCGACCCCGGACGCCTGCGCCAGATCCTCTTGAACCTCGTCGGCAACGCCATCAAGTTCACCGAACGGGGTGAAGTGGTCGTAAGCGTCGAAGCGGATGCCTTGTCCGAGGACAGCGTCGAGGTGCGCTTTGCGGTGGCGGATACCGGCATCGGCATTCCGAAAGAAAAACAGCAGCTCATCTTTGAGGCTTTCGCGCAGGCTGACAGCTCCATGACTCGCCGCTACGGCGGGACGGGGCTCGGCTTGGCCATTTCGGCGCGTCTCGTGGAAATGATGGGCGGAAAGATCTGGGTGGAAAGCCAGCCCGGGGAAGGCAGCACGTTCCATTTCACGGCACGGCTGGGAAAGCGCAAGAGCGTTGTTCGCCCCCCAATCCCTCGGGATACTTCTCGGCTCCGGGGGCTGCCCGTGCTGGTCGTGGACGACAATCCCACGAACCGGCGCATCTTGGACGCCATGCTCAAGCATTGGCACATCCAGCCTACGCTGGCCGACGGTGGTGGGTCGGGATTGGCCGCCATGAGGCTGGCCAAGGACAGCGGGCGGACTTTCCCCTTGGTCATTGTGGACTCCCAGATGCCGGACATGGACGGGTTTGAGCTGATCGCGCGAATCAAAGAGGACCCAGCCCTAGCTGGTGCGACCATCATGATGCTGACCTCGGCAGGCCAGCGAGGGGATGCGGCGCGGTGCCGCAAGCTGGGGGTGGCCGCTTACCTCATCAAGCCCATCCGGCAGTCAGAGCTGCTGGAGGCCATCCTGGCGGCACTCGAAGAAAGGTCTTCCGGCCGGGCTCAGCCCTCACTGATTACCCGTCATTCGCTCCGTGAGGCGCGCCACAAGCTGCGCATCCTCGTCGCCGAAGACAACGTCGTCAACGAGGAGTTTATCGTTCGCCTGCTCGAAAAGCGTGGGCACGCGGTCGCCGTGGCCCACAACGGACGTGAGGCCCTGGACGCGCTGGAGAAGTCCCCTTACGACCTCGTCCTGATGGACGTGCGCATGCCGGAGCTGGACGGCTTCGAGGCCACCGCGCAGATTCGGGAGCGAGAGCGTTCGTCGGGCCAACACATTCCGATCATCGCCATGACCGCGCACGCCATGAAGGGCGACCGTGAACGCTGCCTGGCGGCGGGCATGGATGCCTACGTTTCCAAACCTGTTCACATCCCTGAGCTCCTCACCACCATCGAGAGCTTGATGCCGGAATCTTCCGGTCTGGAAGAGAGTGGGCCGGATGGGAAGCCCCCAGGCGACTTGTTGGATATCCAAGCGCTCTTGGCAAGGCTGGAGGGGGACGCCGACTTGCTGGCGGAAATGGTGGAACTGTTCATCGCCGATTGTCCGTCGCGACTGCGTGCGATCCGTGAGGCCATCGCCCGCGGCGATAGCAAGTCACTTGAATCTGCGGCCCACGCTCTGAAAGGCTCGGTCGGAAACTTCCTGGCCAAAAGGGCACAGGAAGCCGCGTGGAAACTCGAGGTGCTCGGCCGACAGGCGGATCTAGGCCGCGCCGAGGAAGCCTTCCGGACCTTGGAAGCTGAAATCGAGCAATTGAATCCCGCCTTGAAGAAGCTCGCCAGCAAGGTAGCAGGATGAGAATCCTCATTGCCGATGATGACCGCGTCCTGGTCCACATGCTCAGCGCTCGTTTGCGCGCCAGAGGACTCGACACGGTCGCGGCTTATGATGCGATGCAGACCTGGATGGCCATCCAGCGGCAACCGATCGACGCAATCGTCTTGGACATCCAAATGCCCGGGGGAACGGGGATGGAAGTGCTTCGAAAACTCAAGGCCTTTTCGAAAACGAGCCTAATTCCGGTTGTGGTTTTGAGTGGAAGCATTGATCCGCAAGGCGTGCAGACGGTCAAAGACCTGGGAGCCGACGAGTTTCTTCCCAAGCCGCCAGACGTGGACTCGTTGTGCAAAGCCTTGAGCCGCTTACTCGGGCAACCCCTGGGGGCGTCCGCCAGGGGAAGCTGAGAGACTCCCAACCCGGCTTTGGGGGTATTGCTTGGGGCTAAGGCCGAACCACCCAGATGTCCGCCGGTCACCTCGCGACGACGATGTGTTTTGGGGCCCTCGTGGTTTTCTTACGCAGCCTCGATCTACCTAGATTCGTGACACCTCTGTCGCATTTGAACACTTCGGACTCCTTGCCTCCCCTGCTTGGAACCTCGACTACTCGCTAGCCAATTCGAATCATTAGGGCCAGCCTCTGGGTGTGTGTTACCGAAATGGTTCCCTTTTCAGTTCCCACCCGATCTCCCCGGCGGGGAAGAGAACGGGATCCTGCTCGAATGCCACTCCTGTGGCGACACCTCGACCCGCGAACTGAGCCTGATCGAACGCGAGGCGCTTGACTCGACAGGAATCATCGCTGCCTCATGTCCTCGCTGTGAAATGCCGACTTATTGGACGTACGTGGAGGCAGCCCGACGGCCGAGCAGCCCGCCGCCGTTCTTGGCTCTCGCTCCGCCTCCTCGTGTGGAGCGGGTTAAGAAGCTTGGAAACACGCGCGCGCATCCCCAACTGAAGGTTGACCTCGCAATCCTGGTTCGAGACCAGCGGGGTGCCACGGAGATCGCCAGGACCGAGAACGTTTCAGTTGGCGGTTTTGGTGTGACTCTTTCCCTCGACTTGGCCGTGGGAGACATCGTGACGTATGTTTGCCCGTTCGTCAGCGACGGCCAGAACATCGAGCAGCAGGCGGAGTGCCGCTGGTCCGCTCCCGCTTCTCCCGGAGGGGCGCAGAGGATTTATGCCTTCCGCCGCGTTTGACGTGGAGGTTCACACTCTGTCTATCTCAATCTAGTTTAGGTCAACGAAGTCTTTACTGAACCCTCGGGCAGAGCGTCCCTGCCGGGGGGAGCTTTGATTTCACTCCTCATGGATTTGGGGGAACCGATGTCATCGGAACCCAGCAACCAGCCAAGCTCCGGCCGCGACATCTCGCCCTCGCCTGTCAGGGCAACCAAACCTGTCGCTCGGAGTGTGATAGTTGGCCGGCGGATTCGTGTCGGAGACGCGTGGGCTTACTTCCTGGCTTTTGTGCTGGGGGTGGCCCTGCTGGCGGCCTTCGTAGGCTACCACCTCACAAGCTCCTACCGCGGAGAGATGGCCTATTGGAAGGCGAGGCAATCAAGCGTCGCTTATGATCGAGCGCAAAGGGTCTCGGACTGGCTGAACGAGCGCCGGGCGGACGCGGAACTCTTCTCCACCCGTCCCTCAGTCCAGGACGCCCTGCGGGCACACTACAATTCCAACCGCCCTGCAAAACGTCCCACCGACGGCCCGGCGGACTTGACGCCGGTCCTAGACCAAATGGCAAGAGTGTACAGGTACGTCGGGGTCTATGTCTTGGATCACGACGCGCAGGTAGTCGCGCAGTCAAGCGGCTCTTTGCCATTGAGCCCTTTGCTGAAGGAGATTGGCCAGAAAGTGGCCCGGACAGGCATGTTCCGAATGGATCTGCTGGGCGACGCGCCGGACAAGACCCTGGCCAGTCTCAGCGTGCCGGTGCTTCCTGAGCCAGGAACGGCCGAGGCGCGCCCATCGGGCCAGCCTCTGGGAGTTGCGCTCCTGGTGTTTGATGCGGCGCATACGCTGTTTCCGCTGGTGATACGCGAGGGCGTTCCGACGCGGACCGGCGAAACGGTTCTCGTGCGCCGCGAGGGGAACGACATCGTCTTTTTCTCTCCGCTCCGCCACGTTCCGGCGGGTTCTCGGAGTAGGGAAGGGCTGGCAGCGGGCCTCCTGGTCCTCCTCCTCGGTGGCATCCTGGTGTTCCATCGCCGGCACGTCCTGACGCGCGTGCTGAAACAGGAAGGCGAGAAGTTCCGCCGCCTTTTGGAGTCAGCTCCCGACAGTATGGTCGTCGCCGACTCGGAGGGCCGGATCGTGCTGGCGAACTTTCAGACGGAGCGGCAGTTCGGGCATCCGCGCGACGAATTATTGGGCCAGCCGATAGAGACCCTTGCGGCCGAACGGTCCCGCCCCGAATATCGCGAGAGATTCCATCGCCATGCCGCCGATCTATCCTACCAACACTCCGGTCCCTGCATGGCACCGCTCGGCCTGCGCAAGGACGGCAGCGAGTTCCCCATCGAGGTCCTCATGACCCCTCTAGAGAGCCCCGAAGGGGTTTTCCTCATCAGCGCCATTCGCGATATCACCGAGCGCAAGCAGGCGGAAGAGACGCTACGGAAGAGCAAAGCGGCTCTCGAAGAGGCGCAGCAGATTGCCCACCTGGGAACCTGGGACTTGGATATTGCCAACGATCGAGCCTGGTGGTCGGACGAGATGTATCGCATCTTCGGCGTCGATGCCGAGAGCTTCGTCCCCACGCTCGAGGCCAGCATACATTGCATGCACCCCGACGATCGCGAGTTGGTCGCCTCGGTCTTGAAGGAAGCTTTCGAAGGGGCGAAACCCTACGATATCGACTACCGCATTGTCCGCCCCGAGGGCTCCGAGCGTGCGGTGCACGCCGAGGAGGAAATCCGCCGACTGAACGCTGAACTGGAGCAGCGGGTCGTCGAGCGCACGGCGGAACTGGCCGCTGCGAACAAGGAACTGGAGGCCTTCGCGTATTCAGTCTCCCACGACCTCCGCGCCCCCCTGCGCGCCATCGACGGTTTCAGCCAAGCAATCGTGGAGGACTACAGCGAGAAGCTGGACGATCAGGGGAAGGGCTACCTCGCGCGGACCCGCAAAGCCGCCCAGCGCATGGCGGATCTTATCGATGACATGCTGAGCCTCTCCCGAGTCACACGCTGGGAAATGCAGCGCGAGCAGGTTGACCTGAGTGCCCTCGCCGGGCACATCGTCGCTGACCTGCGACAGAGCGAGCCAGCTCGCAACGTGGAGGCTGTTATCGCCGGAGGCGTTGTGGCCCATGGCGACCGCCGCCTGCTGGAAATCGCCCTCCAGAACCTTCTGGGCAATGCGTGGAAATTCAGTTCCAAACAGCCTCGCGCCCGTGTCGAGTTCGGGATGAATAACAGGAACGGGCAAACGGTCTACTTCGTTCGGGACAACGGAGCGGGCTTTGACATGGCTTACGCCGACAAACTCTTCGGCGCCTTCCAGCGGCTGCACGCCCAGGGGGAGTTCGAGGGGACAGGCGTCGGCTTGGCAACGGTGCAGCGGATCATCCACCGGCACGGGGGCCGCGTCTGGGGAGAAAGCGCAGTCGGCAAGGGAGCCACGTTTTCTTTCACCCTCTGAAGGAGGAAACGATGGACGATAAGGTGATTCTGCTCGTGGAGGACAATCCGGATGACGAAGCCCTCACCCTTCGGGCGCTCAAGAAAAACAACTTCATGAACGAAGTCGTGGTGGCGCGAGACGGGGCCGAAGCCCTGGACTATCTCTTCGCGATGAACCGGTACGCGGCTCGCGATATCAGGGAGTGGCCAGCCGTGGTTCTGCTCGACTTGAAACTGCCCAAGGTCAGCGGCCTCGAGGTTCTGAGAAAGATTCGCTCCGACGAGCGCACGCGGGCCATGTCGGTCGTCATTCTGACCTCCTCGAAGGAGGAACAGGACGTGACGGAAAGCTACGACCTGGGCGTGAACAGCTACGTGCGCAAGCCCGTGGATTTTGCGAAATTTGTGGAGGCCGTGAAACAGATCGGGCTCTACTGGCTGCTCCTGAATGAGCCGCCCATTCCGCCCCGGAGGGCCTAGGTGAGCATCCCATTACGCGCCTTGATTATCGAGGACTCCGAAGACGATGCGGACCTGCTCCTGCGGGAGCTGCGCCGCGGCGGCTATGACGTGACCTATGAGCGCGTCGAAACCGCTGCCGCCATGCAGCAGGCGCTCAGCCGAAAAGCGTGGGACATCGTGCTTTCCGATTATCGAATGCCCCAGTTCACGGGACTGGCGGCACTCGAGCTCTTAAAGGGGAGCAGGATAGACCTGCCTTTCATCATCGTATCGGGGACTATCGGACAAGATGTGGCTGTTGCCGCAATGAAGGCCGGCGCCCACGACTACCTGATGAAGGGTGAACTGGCCCGGCTGGGCCCCGCCATTGCGCGCGAGTTACGCGAGGCAGCGGACCGGCGCGCGCATAAGCGGGCCGAGGAAGCCTTGGTTAGACTTCATCAGGCGGTCGATGCCTCCGGGGAAGTGGTTTTCATGACCGACCGGGAAGGGATCATCACTCTCATCAATCCCGAGTTCACGCGGCTCTATGGTTACACCCAAGACGAGGTGGTCGGCAAAGTCACGCCGCGCATTCTGAAGAGCGGCACCATGCAGCCGGAGGAGTACGCGGACTTCTGGCGGACGATCCTCGAAAAGCGTGTCGCCCATAGCGAGATCGCCAACCAGACGAAAGACGGAAAGCTGGTGACCGTGGAGAGCTCGGCCAATCCCATTCTCGATGAGCGAGGGAACATCACCGGCTTCCTGGCCATTCAACGCGATGTGACCGCGCGCAAACAACTCGAAGACCAACTCCGCCAAGCGCAGAAAATGGAAGCCATCGGACGGCTGGCCGGAGGCGTGGCCCACGACTTCAACAACTTGCTGACCATCATTGCGGGCTACGGACAGTTGATCCTCGAACAGCTTCCCGAAAAGGACGCCTCGCGCCTGCATGTCATGGAAGTCCTGAAGGCCGCAGAGCGCGCCACCTCGCTCACCCGCCAATTGCTGGCTTTCGGTCGACGTCAAGTCCTCGCGCCCCGCGTCCTGGACTTGAACGCAGTGATTGCCGATACGGAGAAGATGCTGAGGCGGTTGATCGGCGAAGACGTGGAGCTGGTGGCAATTCCGGGACGGGACTTGGGACATGTGAAAGCCGATCCAGGCCAGATCGAGCAGGTGATCCTCAATCTCGCCGTCAACGCCCGCGACGCCATGCCCGGAGGAGGCCGGCTGACCATCGAGACGTCAGACGTTGTCCTGGACGAGGTCTACGCGGACCAGCACGTCTCGGTTCGCCCGGGTCTTTATGTGATGCTCGCGGTCAGCGACACGGGCTGCGGGATGAGTCCTGAAACCCAGGCCCACCTGTTTGAGCCTTTCTTCACCACCAAAGAAAAAGGCAAAGGCACCGGTCTGGGTTTGGCCACCGTCTATGGAATCGTCAAGCAGAGCGGTGGCTACATCTGGGTCTACAGCGAACTCGGACAAGGGACGACGTTCAAGGTTTATTTGCCCAAGATTCTGGAGCCCGTCGAGGCGAGGCAAATGCTCCCGACGGAAAGTGCTTCTGCCGGCGGCTCGGAGACCATTCTGCTGGTTGAAGATGACAGCTCCGTCAGGTCCCTGGTGCACGCAGTTCTGGAGCCGCGTGGCTACAAGCTCCTCGTGGCCCGCGACGGCAACGACGCTCTCTTCCTCTGTGAACAACACAAGGGCCCCATCAACCTCCTGCTCACCGACGTGGTGATGCCCGGGATGAGCGGCCGGGAACTCGCGGAACGCCTTAGCCCACTCCATCGCGAAATGAAGGTGCTCTACATGTCGGGCTATGCGGACAATGCGATCGTCCACCACGGCGTCCTGGACGCCAACGTCAGGTTCGTCCAGAAGCCTTTTTCGCCCCCTGCTTTGGCGAAAAGAGTTCGGTTGGTCCTCGACGAAAAGAAATGACTTCCTTCCCCGACGGCCACTTGCTTCGTGTCTCATCCCCCACGCTGTCCGCACATAGACACGCTTCCGAGATCACCTCCACTTAATAACCCCTGTTAATCCAATGACATAGAGTTTGGCCGCCGCAATGCCTTTACTCCAGGCGACGGGCACGAGATGAGGTGAAGGCAATGCGGCGGACAACGACTCAAACCAGCGGACAGAGGATCAAGGCAAAGGCCACCAAACTAGTCTTCGCAGCAATCCTGCTGTTCTTTGCGAGCTCCTCAGCGTTTGCCGGTGACTTGCAGGCGGCGAAAGGCCGGGCAGAGATCACGCCAACGCCGCCCGAGCGCCGGATCGTGGTGAGTATCCCGGATCGCGAGCTCGCGCTCATCGAAGACGGCCGCGTCCTCAAGGTTTACCCGGTGGCCGTGGGTACCCGTGGAACTCCCAGCCCGGCCGGGCAATTCAAGATCGTCAACCGCGTTGTTTCGCCCGCCTACTACCACGAGGGAAGAGTCATTCCGCCTGGCAAATCCAATCCCCTGGGAAACCGCTGGATGGGGCTCGACAAGAAGGGCTACGGCATCCACGGGACGGACGTTCCGAGCTCTATCGGCAAGGCCGCTTCGCACGGCTGCATTCGCATGGCGAAGCGGGACGTGGAGGAGCTGTTCGAAATCGTGCGCGTGGGAGACGTGGTGGAAATCCACGGAAAGCGGACTCCACAACTGGCGACCGTTTTTGGCGAGCGCGTGACGCAGGTGGCTTCTGCGACTCCCGCCGTCCGGCGCGCGGCGTCTCGGCCCTCGCCCGTGGTTCTGGCCGCGATGGCAGGCCAGCTCTAGTTCGGCAGATGGGCTGCCGTGAACCGCGCGGCTGAGGGACGGTGCGGGAAGCAGTCAGTCTCAAAGGGGAGGGCGGAAATGCAAGGCTGGTTCGAAATGGTGGGATTCCTGATCGTCACGTTCATTTCGTTTTCGTTCGCGTTGCTGCTCGAATGGCTGCTGCTCGCGGCAGTGTTTCGAGCGATGGCTGCGGGCCAGCCGTTGGCCCGCGTGGAAGTCACTGTCCGGCGTTCGCCCGTCAATGAGCGGCGCAGGTAAACGGCTCCGGGTCCGCAATCCGGGGCAGAATAGAAGGAGGAAGCCATGGTTCAGTTGAAGTACCTGTTGATGTTTGCAGGTTTTGGGACGTTGCTCGCCTCCGTGTTCCTTGTTGCCTTCGACCTCTACTTGGTCGAGCAGTATCGTCGCCGGCTCGCGGCCGGCGGCACAGAAAATCTGCCGCCCACGGAGCCCAAGGTTCGATGGAAGACGGCTCGGACCATGGCGGCGCTGGCGCTGCTGCCGCTGTTCGCGGGCTCCAGCATCGTAGTGGTTCCGAGCGGCATGGCCGGCGTGCGCGTCAGCCAGATTTCCGGCACCAAGCCCGGCGCCCTCTATCCCGGAATCCACTTCGTCAAACCGCTCATTGAGCGCGTGGTGCTCTTCGACACGCGCGATCGCATCCTCACCACCGAGGCTGCACCGGAGCCGGGCAAGAAAGGCGAAGTCCTGAAGGTACAAGCTCGCGACGGCTTGGCTGTCGGCCTGGCAATCACCGTCCGCTACCGCCTCGACCCGAAGCGGCTTGACTATATCCAGAGCAATCTCCCGCAGCCGGTGGAAGAAGAAATCGTCCCGCCGGTCGTCGCCAGCGCCTTCCGTGAAGTCGTGCCAAACTACACTGTGCGCGACGTCTTCGCGGCGCAGCGCGAGGAGATTCGCCGGCAAGCCGCCGAGCAAATCACCAACAAGCTGGGCGCGGACGGAATCCTGGTGAAGGAAGTCATGGTCCGCGACCTCAAGCTGCCTGAAGAATACGCGCGCGGGCTGGAAGGTCTGCTCCTGAAAGAGCAGGAGAATGACCGCCTCGCCACCGAGACCGAAATCCAGGCGAAACGCGTCAAGATCGCGGAGCTCGAAGCCGAAGCCGCCAAAGTCCAGGAAATCAAGCGCGCGGAAGGTGCGGCCCAAGTGCGGGTGCTTCAGGCGAAGGCGGAATCGGACGCCATGCAGTACACGCTGCCCCTCAAAGAGAAACAGATTCGGCAGACCCGCCTCGAGTCAGAAGCTCGCAAGGAAGCGACGGTGAAGAATGCTGAAGCCGCCGCGCAGGCCAAGGTGATCGACAGCAAAGCGGAGCTCGAAAAGCGCAACCTGCTCGCCGGCGCTGAAGCCAACCGCATCCGTGTCACCGCCGCCGCTAACGCCGAGCGGCTGAAGAGCGAGGCGGTGGTCCTCAAGCAGAATCCGTTGCTCATCAACAAGATCATCGCCGAGAAGCTTTCCGACAAAGTTCAGATCATGATGGTGCCGAGCGACGGCAAGTTTTTCCTGACCAACGATCTGTTGCGCGGCGCGCCAATTCCCCCTCCAGCGCCTTCGCCCGATGCGGATGACGTGACCGACTCGAGTGCGGGACGCTACGCGAATTCCCGTTAACGGAGCCCCCCCCGGATGGCCTCGCACCCGCCGCAGCGAGGTCATCCGGGTGCCGGGAGCAAACGTCCGCGGCGAGTCAAGCCGTCGGCAAATCCCTGCCCTGGGAAGCCTTCGCCCGCAACTCTCTGGTTAACATGCTTACCGGGATTCCAAAACGGGCGTGCTATAATTCTCGCCTCGCACGAGGTAGTGCGTCTTCATGCGGCACTCGCGCCGAATTCCCCGGCTTGCTCTCGCCTGGACCTTCGTCTGTATCCTTACGGTCGGGCACGTCCGAGCGGCGGACAATTGGCAAGATCCCGCTGACGAATTGGCGCGAAGAATTGCCGCTCAACTCGGCTCGCCCACGGGGCTGGTGCTGACCCTGCGCAACACCTCCACCTTGACGGACGTTGACGTGGGCGCGATCCTGCAAGCCCTGCGGTCGCAACTGCGCAGCCAGGGCTTTCGTTTCACGCGCGCCAACCGCGCCAAGGCGGAAGTGCGGGTGACGTGTTCCGAGAACGCCGACGGCTATCTCTGGATCGCGGAAATCCGTAGCGGCGATTCCCGCGGAGTCCGTATGGTTTCGGTCCCGCGTGTGCCAACGAGTGCGGCAAGTTCAGCCCCCGAACCGCTCTCGATCCGAAGGGTGTTCATCTTCGAACAGGAGGAGCCCATCCTGGATTTCGCCTTCCTCGGACCCGATGCGAACGGCATCGCGCGCCTGGTCGTGCTGGAGCCAGGGAGAGTCGTATTGTTCGGAAAGTCGGCGGGAGCCTGGGTCCGCGAGCAGGCGTTCACCGTTTCCCGCCCACGACCTTGGCCACGCGATCCGCGCGGCCGGCTTATCGTCCGGCCCGATCAAACCTTTGATGCGTATCTCCCCGGCATGAAGTGCACGCGCACGGTGCAGCCGGAGCTCAGAACGGATTGTCGTGAGAGCGAGGATTCCTGGCCCATGGGCGCGGGATCTGAGGACTCGCCGGCCGCTCGCTTCGTTGCCGATCGGAATTTCTTCGAGGGAAGACTCGCCCTTGGAGCTGATCAAGAAATCGCCGTGCCCCCCTTCTTCTCCGCGGCGGAACTTCCTGGTGGAAAAGGACGAACGTGGGCGTTCGCCGGTCTGGACGGACAAGTCCGCCTGGTCGCAACGAGTCTGGAGCCCGTCGCAGCCTGGGGAGGGTGGGGCAGCAGCATCGTCAGCCTGAAAACCGGCTGCGGCAAGGGCTGGCAATTGCTGGCAACGAGGCCCGGTGATGGCACGGAGCCGGACGCCGTGCAAGCCTTCGAGATCAGCGGTCGGCGAGCCGTGGCGGTCGGCGCGCCCGTCGAATTCCCAGGCCCCGTGATGGAAATGTGGCCGTCCTCCGATGGCGCGACCGCCGGAGCAATCGTCCGAAATCTCAAGACGGGAAGGTATGTCGCTTTCACGCTTTCAATTTCTTGCGGCGAGTAGCGCCGTGTTTCTGGCGTTTGCCGCACGGGCGGCAACGCGGCCCCGTTACGGCGGAACACTGCGTGTGGAGCTGCAGGCGCAGATATCCTCGCTCGATCCCACAACAGGGCCGGAAGACGCGGTCAATACCCGAGCGCTCGCCAAGCTGCATGAGCTGTTGTACGACCGGCTGGTGCGCTTCGATGCCGAGGGGAAACCGCAGCCCGCCCTCGCCGTCCGCTGGGAGCACGACGCGCAGAGTGCCACTTGGCGATTCCATCTGCGGCCCGGGGTGAGATGGCACGACGGCTCTCCCCTTACCCCGGCCGACGTTCTGCCGGCGCTCGAGAACGTCGTCCCGGGCCACCCCTTCCGCCTGTCCGGCGACGCGCTGGAGATTGACACGGGTGATCCGCAGCTCGATTTGCTGCTGACGCTGGCGTCTTCCCCCACAGCCGATATTCGGCGCGCCGAGTCCGGCGCCGCGGACACGCCTCCCGTGGGCACCGGCCCCTTCCGTATCGGGGACTGGCAGCCGGGACGCCGCATCGTCCTTGCGGCCAACGACGACTACTGGGGCGGCCGGCCATATCTCGACGCGATCGAAATCGCCCTCGGCCGCCCGAGCCGCGACCAGTTGATCGACCTCGAACTGGACAAGGCCGATGTCGTCGCCCTTGGGCCTGCCGAGGCGCGCCGCGCCCAGCAGGAAGGCCGGAGGATTTGGACCTCCGCGCCGATTGAACTGGTTTGCCTTTGGTCCGCCGCCGTGGAAGACCGGCGGCTACGCGAGGCCATCGCCCGCTCCATCGATCGCGTCGCCATCCAGAAAGTGCTGTTGCAGAATTTCGGCGAAGTCGCGGGAGGAGTTTTCCCCGCGTGGCTGAGCGGTTACGGTTTGCTCTTCTCCACGGCAGCCAACCTCGATCGGGCCCGACAGTTGCGCGCCCAAATCGGATCTCCACCCGCGTTAAGGCTGGGATATGACGCGAACGATCCCCTCACCCGACAAATGGCGGAGCGTGTTGCTGTCAACGCTCGCGATACGGGCATCACACTGCAGCCTTCTCCACTCGCGGAAGAACAGCCAGGGAGCGCGAGTGGCACTGACCTCCGCATCCGGCGGCTCCGCATCGAAGGTCCCCGGTTCGCGGCCGCAGTCCGGCAAGCAACTCGTTGGCGACTCCTCTCGCCGCAGGTCCGGGATGACCCCGAGGTGGTCTATGCCACCGAAAAACAGTTGATCGAAGACTTCACCGTGGTCCCGCTCGTCCACGTCCCGGAAATCGTCGGCCTCGGGCCGCGCGTCAAAAACTGGTCCGCGCGGCCATGGGGCGAGTGGCGTCTCGACGACGTCTGGGTGGAAGCTGAAAAACCGTGAGCTACCGGACGAAATTGCTAGCCCTCTTCACGTTGACTGTGGTGGTGGCGGTGGGATCCGTCACCTGGATTGTCACCAGCTTCACCCACCGCGCCTTCGAACGGCTGGACGACCAGCGCACCGCGGCGCTCATGGCGCAATTCCGCCGCGAATTCGCCCGGCGCGGCGAGGAGGTCACCACGCGGGTTGAAGGAATCGCCAAGGCGGAGGAGACGTTGCGCATCGCCGTGGCTCTCAGCCAGCCGGAGCCGGACTACTCCGCCTACGTGAACGAGGCGCCGGCGCTCGCCACGGCGCACCAGCTCGATTTCCTGGAGTTGGTCGCCTATGACGGGACGATTATATCTTCCGCGCAGTGGCCGGCACGGTTCGGCTACAAGGAAGACTGGGTGCCCAAAACTCCCGACTGGGCCTCCACAGGCGCGTTCCTCAAGAGAGAGGAGTTGCCGGACGGAGTCGCACTCGCGCTCGTCGCGGTGCGCGCGGTTCGAATCGGAGAGAAGAATCTCTTCGTGGTAGGAGGCCGGAGCCTGGACAAGGAGTTTCTAGCCTCTCTCGTTTTCCCCTCCGGCATGCGCGCGTTGCTCTATCGCCACCTGGGCCAGGATGTCAGCGCAGCTTCGCTGACCGATAGTTTCGGCCCCGTGTCGCAAGGCGAGAAACTCCTTCCGCTCATCACGCGCGTTCGCCAGCAGCCTCGCGAGATGACGGAAACGGTTCTGTGGACGGGCGACCCGTTGAGTGCCGAGACCTTTCACGCTCTGCCACTGGTGGGCCGCGACCAGGAAGTCCTGGGCATGTTTCTCGTCGGCAGCTCGCGCCGCGACCAGGTTGAACTGGAAAGGCGCATCCGCCTCGTGGCCCTGGTCGTAGGCGGAGCCGGTATCCTGCTCGGCGTGGCCTTGAGCGGCTGGGCTGCCTCGCGGGTGACGCGGCCCGTGGAGAGTCTGGCCAGCGCCGCAAGACAAGTGGCGAGCGGAAAATGGGATTCCCGAGTCGAGATTCAGTCGAGCGACGAACTCGGTGAACTCGCCCGCGCCTTCAACCAGATGACGCAGCAACTGGTGGAGCAGCGCGACCGTCTGATTCAGGCCGAGCGTGTCGCCGCCTGGCGCGAACTGGCGCGCCGCCTGGCGCACGAGCTGAAGAATCCGCTTTTCCCGCTGCAGATTACCGTGGAGAATCTGTTGCGAGCCCGCGAGCAAAACTCCGAGCAGTTCGAAGAAGTCTTTCGCGAGAGCGCTTCAACCTTGCTGGCCGAGCTGGCCAACATGCGGGCGATCGTCGGCCGGTTCAGCGATTTCGCCAAGATGCCGCGCCCGCAACTCCAGGCGGTGAAGCTCGATGATGTGGTGCGCGGGGTCGTCAAGCTCTTTGAGGCACAGCTCAAGGCGACCGAACGGCCAACCGTCGCTATTCGGCTCGAGTTGGCGGAGAATCTGGAAGAGATTCAGGCGGATCCCGAACTGCTGCATCGCGCCCTGCAAAACCTGGTGCTGAACGCGTTCGACGCTATGCCTTCCGG
>JAIQGB010000441.1 GCA_020072905.1 Terriglobia bacterium
AACTGGTCGTGGGTCACGTGGTCGCGCGCGCCGAGCAGCTCGTAGACTGCCGCAATGGCCGGATATTCGATCCGCTCCGAGTCGCGGGTCCAATCGCCCGCGGCCGAAACCATCTCGAGCGGCCGCGGCGCGGCGAGTGCGCCGATTTCCATGTTGTCGGTGTCGATGCGCAGGTTGGGAGCGTTCTCGCAGATGCACCCGCCCTGCATGAAATGCGAAATCATGTTGACGGGAGCGGCGGCTTTGACCCGCTCGTCCACCGCCGTGAGGAGAAAGGTCTGCGTGCCCCCGCCCGAGGCGCCGGTCACGCCGAGGCGATCGCGATCGACATCCGCAAGAGAAGTGATGAAGTCCAGCGCGCGAATGCCATTCCAGAGCTGCAACCCGAGCTGGCTCACGCCCCAGAGCCAGAGCCGCAATGCTTCCGCTGAAAGCCCCCAGGGCGCGCTTTCGTCGCGGCCGTAATAATGCGGAACCTGGAAGCTGTCGTTGTAACCCACCATGTCGTAGGCGAAGGCGACGTAACCCTGCAACGCAAAGTTCATGCATCGTTGCGGGATCGAGCCGCCGTTCAAATCGCCCGGCGCGTGCTCGAGGCGCCCGTAATTCCAGTGTCCGTGCGGGCAGAGGATTCCCGGGAAGGGCGGCTTGGAATCGCCACCGCGCGGCCGATAGAGGTTGCCCGTCGAGAAAAATCCCGGGTAACTTTCGAAGTAAACCTTCTCGACGGTAAAGCGCTCCTGCTCGATGCGGTCGAAGACCTGGGAGTTGAGCGGCGTGCGCGCGGGCATTGGCCACAGCCCGGCGGCGGAGAGGATTTGCTCACGCAGCTGGGCCGCGCGCGCTTCCCAGTCAGCCCGCGAAGCGAACCTCCGCGGCACGCGCGGCGTATCAATCGTCCGCACTTCGAGGCGTCGGTCTTTTGCCGGCAGATCTCGCGGGTCGGCGACCGGCAGGCTGGCGGAAGCCGGGCTGGCGGCTTGCGGGGCGCTCATGGGCGAGGAGAGCAGGCCAACGGGCAGGCTCACGCCCGCTCCCAGCAGGAACCGTCGTCGAGAAGGGTTCGACATAACGCCTCCCTACTTCATCAGAACCTGAGAGATTGCGGCACGCCGAGAAGGTTCGATGCGGCCGCTCTCCGGCCACGCGCCAAAACGCCATAGTCTAGCACCAATATCCCGCTTGGAACCCTCCTCCTTCCCAACGATTCCCCTTGCCGGGCGCATCAGGATGCCAGGTAGTGGTGGATATCGCTTAGTACGTTGCGGAACATCTGCGGAGTGAGTCTTCCGGTCTGGGTGTTCTGCTGACTGGGATGATAGGAGGCGAAGAGGCGCGGCCGACCGCCGGGCAGCATGTAGTTCACGCCGTGCGCAAAGCGGAATCTCGACCGCGGCGGGAAATCGCGGCTTTCAGAAACCACGCGCAGATAGGCCTCGAAAGCAATCTTGCCGAGCGCCAGCACGGCACGCACGCGCCTGAGAAGTTCGAGTTCCCTTTCAAGATAAGGCTGACAGTTGCGGAGCTCCTTCGGCAGTGGCTGGTTCTTGGGTGGAGCGCAACGCAGCGCGGCGGTGATGTAGCAGTTCCGGAGTTCGAGGCCGTCATCGCGACGCCAGGACTCGGGCTGGCTGGCGAAGCCCGCTGCATAGAGCGCCCGATAGAGGAACTCCCCTGACCGGTCGCCGGTGAACATTCGTCCCGTGCGGTTGGCGCCGTGCGCAGCGGGCGCAAGGCCCAGGATCAGGAGTTCCGCCTGCGGGTCACCGAAACTCGGAACGGGCCGACCCCAATACACCTCGTCGCGGTACATGCGCCGCTTCTCCCGCGCCACTTGGCGGCAGTGACGGATCAGCCGCGGGCAGCGGGTGCAGGCGACGATCTGCTTCTGCAGGGCTCGAAGCTGTCGGGCAGGGTCAGGCATTTAGCAGGAGTTGTCAGTCGTCAGTTGTCAGTGGTCAGCAGGCATGTGGCACAGGAATCACTCAGGGCACGGGCGTGCTCGCCAGACGCAGGATCAGCCGGCGGAGCAATTCGCGGTCGTGCGGCGTCATGTGGCTGAACTCGAAGGCCACGCCCACGCCGGGGAGCCGGCGCTTGGCCACCGCCACAATCCGACTCGTCTCGTGGCCCACGGGGATCGCCATTCTCCCGATGGTGCCCAGCTCGATGTCTTCCTTGCAACGCAGGAGCAGCCCCGTGCTGCTGATATCGATCAAATCGCCCGAGAAACGCAATCCTCCCCCCAGGAACGCGATGGGGATCGTAACCGGAACTCGGAATCTTTTCGCTCTTCTTCCCGCCACGTTGAGTGTTGGTTAAAGGCCGGCTCTGCCCTTTCCGTCACACGCAGGACTGGCGCCCTGCGCTGCGCGCAGAGTTCTCTTTTGGCATTCAAGTCCAAGCCGCGCCGCGTTCCCTCGCCGTAACTCAAGAGTTACCTCCCCCAAGGAGGGAAAGCGACGCGCTCGCGCCGCCAGACTACCACCGTTCGGCGGCTCTGTCACTAGCTAGAGCGTGGGATTGCAGCCATCCGGCGAGTTCGGCATTCCTCCCGGGGGCGCCGACTCTGCCCAGCCCCGAACCGATCCGGGGTCATGCTCATCTAAGGGAAGAGTGAAGATCAGACCCAGGAGAACCGGAAACCGATGACGAAGATTCTGCACGTTGAAAAAGACAATTGGCAGGAAGTCCTGAGCAGTTCCCAACCCGTGCTCGTGGATCTCTGGGCCGGCTGGTGCGGGCCTTGCCGCGCGCTCGCGCCGACCTTCGAGAAGCTCGCGGAGAAGTACGGAAACGAGGTCGTTTTTGCCAAGCTGGATGTGGATGAGCTGCCCGAGCTCGCCAGCCAGTTCGGGGTCCAATCCGTTCCCACCCTCCTGCTCTTCCAGGGCGGCGAGGTCATCGGCCAAGTTGTGGGGCTACAGTCCTATGAGAAGTTGGCCAGCTTTCTGGACCGATTCACTTCGCCCGTAGCCCGGAACTAATCCCCCACAATCTGCAGTCAAGGAACCGTCAAGCGCCGGGTCGGGCGCCCAGGACGTTGGGGATGCCGGCGAAGAAACCTTTCGGGGTGCTGACGTATCCGGCGATGTTGTCTTTGCCCAACTTATTGACCACCAGCTCCAGCGCGCTCGGGGCGCTCTAC
>JAIQGB010000442.1 GCA_020072905.1 Terriglobia bacterium
CGCGGGCTGCGCTCGTGCACCGTCCGCGCCAGGAGTTCTTTTCCCGTGCCACTTTCGCCGGTGATCAACACCGAGGCCCGCGAGGGTGCAATCTGGGCGGTGAGGGACATCACCTCCTGCATCTTCTTCGACCGGCCGACAAGCCGGCCGAGCACGCCCAGTTCCCGCAGCTGGCGGTGGGCGATCTCGAGCTGGCGGTCCTTCTCGGAACGCTCCAGGCAGTTGCGCAACTCGACTTGCAGCCGCTTCGGGTCGAGCGGCTTCTCCAGGAAGTTGAAAGCGCCGAGCTTGGTCGCTTCCACTGCTTCTTCCACCGTGCCCTGACCCGTCAGGATGATGAATCCGATGTCCGGCTGGCTGTCATGGAGTTGCTTGAGCAATTCCATGCCGCCCACCCGAGGCATGCGCAGGTCGGAGAGGACAACCGCCGGGCAGAAACTCGGAAGCTTTTCCAGAGCGGCTGAGCCGTCAGCCGCAGTCTCCGTCTCGTAACCCCAGGCCCTCAGCAGTTCGGCCAGCCCGAGCCGCTCATTGGTCTCGTCTTCCACCACCAGAATTCGGGAGCCCTTGGCCAAAGTTCCTCTCCTTCTCCGTCGGGAAATATAGTACACCCACCTTATGACTCTATGACGCGATAGGCGCTGCACCGTGCAAGTTTTACACGGCCTCTCCAGACGGCCACAGGGATTAAATCCAGGTAATTGGCTGTCTCCAAGACCTCGCAAGCTCTTGGCTCACCTTGTGCAAGCATGCACGTTGCCAGGAGGCAATTGAGCTGGATGGCGGGAGTTATTCCCAAGCACCTTGCTTCCCTAGTAGACCGGTATTAAGCTCACGAGGGGTTCGGCCCAAACTGTATGCGTACCGCGGTCCTTATCGTTGACGACGAGCGGGAGGATCGTGACTTCTGCTCGGAAGCGCTCAGGGCACTCGGCTACGAAGCGGAGTCTGCAGAATCGGCCGATCAGGCCCTGTCGGCGCTCGGCACTGGGAAATTCGACATTGTGCTTGCTGACGTCCGGATGCCCGGCATGAACGGTCTCGACTTGCTCAAGATCGTCAAGCAGGATTATCCCGCCGTCGACGTCGTGATGATTACGGGGTTCGGTACGGTTTCCTCGGCTGTGCAGGCGATCAAAGAGGGCGCCTACGACTACCTCACCAAACCGCTGAAGCTCGACGACCTGAAGAGTGTCTTCCGTCGGCTGGCCGAGAAGCAGGAACTCACCGCGGAGAACCGCTTGCTCCGCGAACAGCTCAAGGCCCACCAGGGCTTTGCCAACCTCATCGGGACCTCGCCCAAGATGCAGAAGGTTTACCGGCTGATTCTCAAGGTGGCTCCCAAGCGGCATCCGGTTCTCATCATCGGCGAGAGCGGGACCGGGAAGGAGTTGGTGGCGCGGGCCATTCACGCCTATAGCCCCTGGAACAAGAAGCCCTTCATGCCGGTTGATTGCGGCGCGTTGACGCCGGCCCTGATCGAGAGCGAGCTCTTCGGCCACGTGCGTGGTGCCTTCACCGGCGCTGTGCAGACCCGGCAGGGACTGCTGGCGGCGGCGGCGGGCGGCACGGTGTTCCTGGACGAAATCGCGGAGTTGCCCATGGAAGTCCAGGTGAAGCTCCTGCGCTCGCTTCAGGAACGCGAAATCAAGCCCGTCGGCAGCAACGCGCGCACTCGCCTGGAAGCGCGCGTCATCGCCGCGACCAATGAGGACCTGCAGACCGCGATCCGGCGGGGCGGTTTTCGGAAGGAGCTCTACTTCCGGCTGGACGTGGTTTCCATCAAGCTGCCTCCGCTGCGCGAGCGCAAGAGCGACATTCCGCTCCTGGCTCACTTCTTCATCGAGCGCCATCGTGGCCCAGAGGGCAAAGTCGCCGACATTTCTTACGAAGCCATGTCGCGCCTGATGAGCTACGACTGGCCGGGCAACGTGCGCGAACTCGAAAACTGCGTCCAGAGGGCCCTGGCGCTCGGCTCGGGGTCACTCATCCAGGTGAGAGATCTCCCCTCCAATCTCCTTCATCATCCCGGCAGCCCGTCCGAAGGTGCAGGAGTTTCCACCCTCAAGGAACAGGAGCGCCGCGCCATCCTTCAGGCCCTCGAAACCACCCAAGGCGACCGCATGCGGGCGGCGAAACTCCTCGGCATCGGGAAAACTACGATCTACAGGAAGCTGAAGGAATACGGTATTGAGGCCGGCCGCGAGGGGTCACCAACCGCCTGATCGTTTGCGGCTGCGGCGCAAATCTACGCGGGTTCGAGTGGCGGCGCCAGAAGTGCGAGACCTGAACAGGTGAGGGAAGAGAGGTCGACCAGGATGACGCCATGAGGAAATAGTATGGAGGTTGCAGGGCCAAGCTTTCTCCTCCCGCCCTTGACCGAAAAAGCTATCGACAATCTTCAGTCTTCAATCGACAATCCTCTCCGATGGCTGCTATCGCCCTGGACGCAACCTACACCGTTGACCCCCAGCCCTCGGGCGTGGCGGTTTACTCCCGCAAGCTGATTGAAGCGCTGGCCACTCTCGAAACAACCCACCGCTTCCTGTTGTGCTATCGCCTGTCGCGCTTCAATCAGCGTCACAGTTTCTTGCGGCCGGTGGCGCGGAAGGGAGGCCAGGGACCGGTGTTTAATGTGCGCTGGTACCAGGACTGGCTTACCTTCTGGCTGCCCTGGCAAGCGCCCTTGTTTCACAGCTTGGCGCAGCGTCCTCCCGCCTTCCGCTTCGAAAGAGAGATCGTCACCATCCACGACGTCTTCCCGCTCACTGGAGAGGATTATTCCACGCCCGAGTTCCAGGGCAAGTTTGCAGCTCTCCTTCTGGAGTCCGTGGCGCGGGCGGCGCGCATCATTACGCCCTCCGCCTACACCGCCGGGCAATTGACCAAGCACGCGAGTGTTCCCCCGGAAAAGATCCGCGTTATTCCGGAAGGTGTCGATCAACCCACGCACCCTCTGAGCCGCGAAGAACGCTCGGTGGAACGCGAGCGCCTGGTGGGGCGTGGCAATGAGATGGATAGCTTATGAAATTCCCGCTTGCGATGACTGCCGGCATGGCCGGATACATTTTCAAGAACAAGATGCGCCCGCGTCCAGAGTGGCAGAAGAACGCCGCATCCCAGGCTGACGTTTCTAATCCTTTTCGT
>JAIQGB010000443.1 GCA_020072905.1 Terriglobia bacterium
CTTCCTCCGGCGGCACCGCGGTCTTGAACAGCTTCTCGATGTAGTTGATCGAATCGCAATCGCATTGGCCCGGGGCGTGACCGAACGCGCAGCGGTAGGGATTGGGGTAGGGAACGTGCGAAACGCCGGAGAGCAACGGCCCGAAGCCGTTGCGCTGCACCGCCTTCGACGCGGTCAGCGAGAGCGAGCCGAACGTCCGGCCATGGAAGCTCCCCAGGAAGGCGATGAACCGGTGGCGCTTCGTGTGGTAGCGCGCCATCTTCATGGCGGCTTCCATGGCTTCCGTGCCGGAGTTGCCGAAATAGACCCGCTTGGGGAAATCGCCCGGCGCGATCTGCGCTAATTTCGCGGCGAGTTCCGCCAGCAGCGGGTAATAGAAATCCGTTCCCGACATATGGATGAGTGCGGCCGCCTGCTGCTGGATGGCGCGCACCACGTCGGGATGGCAATGGCCGGTCGATACGACCGCGATGCCGGCGCTGAAATCGAGGAAGGTGTTGCCGTCTACGTCTTCGACAATCATGCCTTCGCCGCGGCGCACCACCAGCGGGTAGTCGCGCGTGTACGAAGGGGATACGAACTGATGGTCGAGATCCAGCGTCTTCTTCGCTTCGGGGCCGGGCAGCAGCGTCTTGATCTTGGGTAGTCTCTCCATGGTTTTTCTCCTCGTGCCTGCGGAAGAACCGCGAAACAGGCAGTGATTTGGGGTGGGAAGGGGACGGGCGAGGAGAATCAGTCGCCGCCGAAAAGGTTGGGGCGAGCCAGCGGGGGAAGCGTAAAGCGGGAGATGAAAAGCGTCATCGCTATTTCCTCTTCCAGCGGGTACCGGCTTTCGTGTCTTCCAGTATAACCCCGGCGGCCAGCAGTTCGGCACGGATTTTATCGGCGCTGGCAAAATCGCCGCGACGACGGGCAGCATTGCGCTCGGCAATTCGTTTCTCGATTTCTTCATCGGCCAGAGCTTCTGTCAGCACTGCCGACGTGTAGCCATTGGGGGTGACGCCGGATCCCCCCTCCTTCGATATCACTGCATCGGCAGCGCGGCTCTTTTCCACCGTCGCAATGAACCCAAACTTTAGGAGTTTCGTATGGTCGTTGTCTTCAAGCACGGCGAAGATGCGGTCCCAGCGCTCCAGCACATCGAGAAAGGCGGCGCGATCGCTGTCGTGAAATTCGCGGCGGTCCATGGCGGTGTTGGCATCGCGCACCAAATCGAAAATCGCGGCGAGCGCCTCCGCGGTATTCAGGTTGTCGTCGAGCGCGTCCTCGAACGCCTGGCGAGCCGCGCGCGCGCGCTCCTGCAATTCGCTGCTTTCACCCGCCGGAAACTTCTCCATGGTCAGCCGGTAGCGGAAGTTGCGCAGCCGGTCGATGGACTGCTGCGCCTGGTGTAAACCGTCGAAAGTGAAGTTGAGCGGCTTGCGGAAAGGCACGGAAGCAAGCAGGTAGCGGATGGCGGTGGGCTTGTGGCCCTTTGCGATCAAGTCGCGCAGGGTGAAAAAGTTGCCGAGCGATTTCGACATCTTCTCGCCGTTCACGATCAGGTGCTCGCCGTGCAGCCAGTAACGCACGAAGGGCTTGCCGGTGGCGGCCTCGCTCTGGGCGATTTCGTTCTCGTGGTGAGGAAAGACCAAGTCGCTGCCGCCCGAATGAATGTCGAACGTCTCGCCCAGGTATTTCATCGACATCACGGAGCACTCGATGTGCCAGCCGGGGCGGCCGCGCCCGAGGGGCGAGTCCCAGTACGGTTCATCCTCCTTGGCGGCTTTCCAGAGCACAAAGTCGCGAGGATCCGTCTTGTCGTACTTGTCGGAATCCACACGCGCGCCGGCGCGGAGGCCGGAAAGGTCGATCTGTGCCAGCTTGCCGTACCCGGGGAAATCCCTCACACTGAAGTACACCGACCCGTCACTGCGATAAGCGAAACCTTTGGCTTCGAGCACCTGAATGAGCTTCACCATGTCGTCAACGTGGTCGGTGGCGCGGACGACGATTTCAGGCCGCTGCAGGTTCAGGAGCTGCGCGTCAACTTCAAAGGCGTTGATGTACTTATCGGTGAAGTCGCGGAGCGGGATCCCTGCGGCCTTGGCGCCGCGGATCGTGTTGTCATCTACGTCTGTGAGGTTCATAACGTGCAGAACCTCGTAGCCGCGGTATCTCAAATGCCGGCGCAGAATGTCCTGGAAAATAAACGTGCGGTAGTTACCAATGTGGGCGTAGTCGTAGACGGTCAGCCCGCAGGTGTACATGCGGACCTTGTTCGGTTCGAGGGGCTGGAATTCTTCCACCCGGCTGGACAACGTGTTGTAGAAGCGCAGGGGCACTGATAGCTCGCCTCGCTGCGAGATGCCTAAACAGTTGATTCTACGGGGCAGGTTGGAGAGAAGTCAAGAAAACCGCATCGAGCCCGTGGTCATTGACTCGCCATGAGCTGTCGCCTAAGATGCGAACCACGTAACGCCTGGGAGGTTCTCTCCCAATGACTGGCAAGACCGTTTCTCACTACCGCATCGTTGAAAAGCTGGGTGCGGGCGGCATGGGGGTGGTGTACAAGGCCGAGGACACCAAGCTGGGCGGGTTCGTGGCGCTGAAGTTCCTGCCCCAAGAACTCGCTCAGGACCGCAGGTTCCTGGAACGCTTCCACCGCGAGGCGCGGGCTACCCGGGCGCTCAATCATTCCAACATCTGCACGATTTACGACATTGATGAGCATGAAGGCCAGCCCTTCATCGCCATGGAGTGCCTGGAGGGGCAGACGCTCCGCCAACGCCTTAGCGCGCAAGCGTTGAAGACCGAGGAAGTGCTGGACTTGGGGATTCAGATTGCTGACGGACTCGACGCTGCGCACGCCAAGGGCATCATCCATCGCGACATCAAGCCGGCGAACATCTTTGTGACCACGCGGGGCCAGGCGAAGATTCTCGACTTCGGGCTGGCGAAATTGGCCCGGGCCGCTGTAGCGCCGGTGTCCTCACCGGCGACCGGCGATGGGGACATCGCCGCTACAACCACAGAATCGTTGACCAGCACGGGCATGACCATCGGCACGTTCGAGTACATGTCGCCAGAGCAGGTGCGAGCGGAGGAGGTGGACGCGCGCTCGGACCTCTTCAGCTTTGGCCTGGTGCTCTACGAGATGGCCAC
>JAIQGB010000049.1 GCA_020072905.1 Terriglobia bacterium
AAGTCCATGATACGACGAAGGAGCCGGGCCGCTCAGGACACGTTTCTCAACTTTTTTTCATGACCGGCAAATACTCGGACAGGCGCTCCAAGGTCTGTTTTCCGCCTTCGATGGCGCCAAATTCCTTGACCACAAAGTCGCGGTCCTTGGCCGACGCCAGCTCAGCAAAACATTTCGCCGGTCCGCCCCAGAACACCAGGATCGTCGATTTCCCCTGCGTCGAACAGAGCACAGCCCAGTCCTTCTGGGCTTTCCTGGCGAACTCCCCGGTAATCACATTGTGCGGCGCACTGAACTCGGCCGATTGGGGAATGGTACAACCCCGGCTTTCGAGTTGTTTCATGATTGGAGCCGGGAGTTCCTTGAACTCCGACGGCGAGAGGCGGCTAATCTCCCGCGCGGCTCGCTCCCAATCCTGGTTGGCGGTTGAGCGTCCCTGTCGCGGGAGTCCGGTAGTTGCCGACGCCATGAGCAGCACCGTAAGACTCAAAGCCGCCGGCTGCCAGCGGGAGGATCGCCAGGAGCTCAGCCCAAGCCGCGGCAGCAATCGCATGCACCCTCCCGAAAGCGACCAAGCCTGAACACTCAGGAACGCCCGCGCTTCTGCACGGGCTTTTCTCCGTCGGGCTTGGGCACGAAGATGTCCTGCCACTCGAGCCCGCATTCCTTGACCATCTGAACACAGTATTCGAGCCGGCCCAATTCCCGGTCGCCGTTGTTGGTACCGAAGGAGAACTTCACGCCCGCCCTCTTGGCCGCCTTGATGAACTTGGCACTCGGAATCCGGTAGTGGCTGTTGATTTCGATGGCCACGTCGTTGCGCTTCGCGGCTTCGATCACTTTCTGCATCCGCTCCGGCGTCCAAAGCTGGTCGTAATCGCCGGCGATCGCCTCGGGCAGGAACGTGGGGTTGACGTAGATATCGATTGGCTCGTGGTTGAGCACTCCAAGGATGCGGTCCACGCACATGTCTGTGAACTTCTGCTTATCCGTGATCTCCCCAACCTCTTCCTTGATCCAGAGCCTCATGCGCTTGCCGTTGTCGTCGGTGAAGGTCATGGCGTCGGTGAACGCGTAATCGAACTTGGCGATGGTTTCCTTGGAGAACAGCTTCACCCATTCCCGACCTTCGCCCTGCATGGCGATGAACACCGGCTGGCCCTTCATCGTCCTGAGGAACTCTTCGGCCGCGGCGTCGTTAGTGATCGGAAAGCCCAGCCCGCAGTTGATGGCGATCCCGTACATGATGCCGAGGCGCCGCGACTCCGCGAGCGCTTCCTCGAGCGTCAACCCGCCCTTCAAGTGGACGTGATAATCCACCACCGGGTAATTCTCCGCGTTCATGCGCGCCAGTTCGCGATAGACGTCGTCCACCGCCGGCCGCTCCGCGGCCATCGGCAGATCATCCGCCAGCGGCTTCACCAGAATGTTGCGGAAGAAGACCTTCGATTTCGGATCGTGGCATTGCAGCGCGAAAGTGCCGCGGTCGAGAATGCGCCCCGCCGCATCGCCCACGCGCAGGGGCGGGTCGGGCTCGACGTAATCGACAATCAGTGTGTCATTCAGCCAAACCTTCACCTGCTTGGCCCGCACCAGGACGTGCAACTGGAACCAGTCGTCGTCCTTGACCAGCGCCTTGTAGATGTTGCGGACGCCGTAAAGCGAGCCGGTCTTGCGCCGCTCCACGTAATTCGCATCGCCCTTTTGCGTGTTGTTGATCTGGACCTCAAAACCCTTCGCCGGCCAATCGTTGGGCTGGAACTTGGTGTGAAAGTAGATGCCGGAATTAGCGCCCGGCCGCGCCAGGACGTCCGCCTTCAACTCGAAGTTCTTGAAGTCAGCGTTCCGCACGCTGCCCGTGTAGAAAAGGTGCGAGCGCGGGCCATCGGCGGCGATCTGGCCGTCAACGACTCGGAAGGAACCGCCGTGCTCGCTCGCCTTCCAGCTGTCGAGTGACCGGCCGTCGAAAAGCGGCACCCAGCCGTAATCGCCGCGGAAGACGGCCGGCAGGAGAAGGAATGAAGCCAGCAAATCGCGCCGGGAAATGGGAAGCATTGTCATAATCCTTTCGAGATGTGTGTAAGCCAGCCAGCGAGTATAAGCGCGGAAGTGCTTCGCAGCAAATCGCGCCGCCAAGGGCCGCCATACCCTCCGGACAGGAAGTCACTCGCCGTGCCGTGGCTAATGGAATAGGCTTGTCGAATGCTCAACACTCTTATATCTTTGCGCGCCCTGGCGTTTCCGCCAGATCCCTGGCGAGGAAAGAATTCAAACCGAGGTGTGACCATGAAGCATTGGTGCATGCGTTTCGCAATCCTGACAGTGCTGGGCCTTTCCGTAGCGGCGGTTTCCCCGGGTGCGGCTTTGGTGCTTCCCGTGCGCGGCCTCAACCTGGGCGCGCCCAAGCCCGACGAAGTCCCGCAGATGGTGAGCTTTATTCGTGAGGCGCTTCCCAAAGAAGGAGTGAACGTGCTGGTGATGGAGTTCGATTACAACTACCAGTACACGAGCCATCCCGAGGTGGTTGACCCGGACGCTCTCTCCAAGGACGATGTGAAAGCCATCGTCGAGGCCTGCAAATCGGCGGGAGTGCGGCTGATTCCGCTCATCAACCTCCTCGGGCATCAGTCCTGGGCAAAAAAGACCCTGGGCCTGCTGCGCTCGCACCCGGAGTTCGACGAGACGCCGGGAAAATATCCCAACAACAAAGGCATCTATTGCCGCAGCTATTGCCCGCTGCATTCCGACCTGCACAAGATCGTCTTCGACCTGATGGACGAGCTTGCCGACGTCTGCGAAGCCGACGCCGTGCACGTGGGCATGGATGAGGTCTTTATTCTCGCCGACCCGGATTGTCCGCGCTGCAAGTCGCGCAATCGCGCCGAGCTCTTCGCGCAGGAAGTGCGCACGCTTCACGACCATCTGGCGGCGACACATCGTGAGATGTGGATGTGGGGCGACCGGTTCCTCGACGGGGAGGTCATGGGCATCGGCGAATGGGAAGGCAGCCAGAACGGCACGGCGTTCGCCATCAACATGGTCCCGCGCGATATCGTGATCTGCGACTGGCACTACGAAGCTGTGTCACCCACCGCCGCCTATTTCGCCGCGGAGGGGTTCCGCGTCCTCGCAGCGCCCTGGCGCAAGACTGATGTCGCTCTCGGTCAGTTGGATCTGATCTACTCCATCCGGACGCACGCCGATGAGACCGTCGCTCCCCGCATGCTCGGCGTGCTGCAAACCACTTGGACCGACGCGAAGGATTTCATCAAGGCATATCAGCGGGATAACAAGGCCCCGAGGAGTGCCGCGGAAGCCGCCTACACCTTCAAGGCCTTGTTCAACACTATTCGCGCCTTGCAGTGAGCGCGGAAACGATCTGCCAGTTGGCGCCTGATTCACTGAATGGTCGTGGTCCGGGGATTCGGGTCGCGGTTTGTTCAACCAGAAGCCGCAGACCTCAAGAGCAGGCCTGCTGCACCGCATGCTCGCTGTCTCCCAACCGAGAAGGCACGGGCTTCCACAATAAGGCCGCGTCAAGCGCTCTTCGGCCGGACAACCCGGACGAAAGGTTGATTGGAGCGGGGGGCCGGCTGCCCTACCCAAGGCCGCCGGGTTCTGTTACTCTTCCCGCGATGGCCACTCCGATTCAGCGCCCGGTACCGGTCTTCCGCATGCCCCCGGTAGCGCTCTGGGTGACGGTTTTTGTGGCGCTGCTGCTGCAGACCGTCCTGCCGCTCAAGCTGCCGTTGGCGCGGCTCTTCGACTTCCCGCTGCTGGTGACCATCTACTTCGCGGTCATCCGTCGTAACAAACTCTTTGCCATCGGCTTGGGCACGGGAATCGGGCTGCTGCAGGACGCGCTTTCCAACGGCCTGATCGGCATTTTCGGCATGGCCAAGGGACTGATTGGGTATCTGGCGGCCTCGGCCAGCGTCAAATTCGAGCTCGACGATCTCCTCGGGCGGCTGGCCCTGACGGCGACTCTGGTGCCCATTCATGCGCTGTTTCTGAAGCTCCTGCAGCGCGGGCTATTGGAGAATCCCCCGCCCTGGCAGGCGCTCGATCTGGTGAGCGGCTCACTGGTGAACGTCGGCCTGGGATTGATCCTGTTCCAGATTCTGGATAAGTTTCGGCGCCCGGCATAAGAAGACAGTGCCAAGTGCCAAGTGACGAGTGACGAGGGAAAAAGGATGAAGGGGGAAGCACGGGGGCTGGAGGCGCAAGGGCGCGGGAACACTCGCCTCGCTGGAACGGTTCTCCTCTTTCCTCCTTCATACTTCACACTTCATCCTTGAGAAACGGCGTGCTAAGATAGCGCGCTGGCTGGGACCCCGCTCAGTGACCCGCAGCCGCCTCGCAGGAGGATCCCTTATGAGCGCAACAACCTTTGGTGTCATCATCGGCAATCGTGGTTTTTTCCCCGCCGTCCTGGCGCGTGACGGCCGCGAGGAAATGCTGCAAGTTCTCAAAGAGGCGGGTTACCAGACGGTCTGCCTGA
Organism: Terriglobia bacterium; assembly: GCA_020072905.1. GTDB lineage: Bacteria > Acidobacteriota > Terriglobia > UBA7540 > UBA7540 > JAIQGB01. The sequence continues at coordinate 4,502 of JAIQGB010000049.1, forward strand.
CGCCTGAGGACACCAAGCACGGCTCGGTCGAAACACTTCAGGAGGCCCGCAAGTGCGCCGACCTTTTCCGCCAACATCGCGACGAGATCGACGGCATCATCGTCAGCCTGCCGAATTTCGGCGACGAGCGCGGCGTGGCGAACACCCTGCGCATGGCGGGCCTCGAGGTGCCCGTGCTGGTCCAAGCCTTCCCCGACGAGCCGGAGAAGATGCTGATGGGCGGCCGGCGGGACAGTTTCTGCGGCAAGATCTCCGCATGCAACAACCTTTGGCAATACGGCATCCACTACACGCTGACGTCGCAGCACACGGTCTCGCCCAAATCCGATTTTTTTGGAGATGATGTGAAAGCGTTTGCGGCCACTTGCCGCATCCTCAAGGGCCTCAAAAACGCGCGCGTCGGCGTGCTGGGTGCGCGGCCCGCGGCGTTCAATACCGTGCGCTTCAGCGAAAAGTTGCTGGAGCAGGCGGGCATTTCCGTTGAGACGCTCGACCTGTCGGAAGTCTTCGGCCGCATCGGTCGGCTCAAGGACGACGACGACAAGGTGCAGGCGAAACTCTCCGGCATCGGCGGCTACGTGCCCACGGCCGGCGTCCCCGCGCCCTCGCTCCTCAAGATGGCCAAGTTCGGCGTGGTCGTGGACGACTGGATGAAAGACAACGAACTGGCCGGCACCTCTGTTCAGTGCTGGACTGCCATGGAGGAATTTTTCGGCGTGGTGCCGTGCACGCTGATGAGCATGATGTCCAACAACCTCCTGCCCAGCGCCTGTGAGACGGACATGGTCGGCATGCTCGGCATGTACGTCCTGCAACTCGCCTCGGGCGACCCGAGCGCCATCGTCGATTGGAACAACAACTTCGGCGAAGACCCGGACAAGGCCGTCATCTTCCACTGCTCGAACCTGCCCAAGCATTTCTTCGAGGAAGCCAAGATGGATTTCCAGGAAATCATCGCCGGCTCGGTCGGCAAGGCAAATACCTTCGGAACCGTCGTGGGCACGCTCAAGGCCGGCCCGCTCACCTTCTGCCGCATCTCCACCGACGATCTGCACGGACGCATGCGCGCTTACATCGGCGAAGGGGAAATCACCAGCGATAAACTGAAGAGCTTCGGCGGTTACGGCGTAGTCAGGATTCCGGGCTTGCAGCAGTTGCTCCAGTATATCTGCAACCACGGCTACGAGCACCACGTCGCCGTCAACCGCAGCCACTTCGGCCGCGCCGTCGTCGACGCCCTCGCCAATTACAAAGGCTGGGAGGTCTACCACCACCAGCCGGCGGGATGCTGAACGTCGTTCTGACGCCTTCGCTTGTCATCCTGAGCGCAGCGAAGGATCTCGGCAGTTCTTGGCCTCAAGCAACTGCTGAGATCCTTCGTCGTCCTGAGGGGCGGGACTCCTCAGGATGACACCGTGGGGGCATCGACGGTCAATAGTCAAGAGTCAAAAGTCGAAAACTTCGTAGGGGCGGGCCCCCGTGCCCGCCCTTCTTCTCACAACCGAAATCTCCAATCTCCTTTCGTCCACGTTCCGGCCCGCAACCCCCCGCGCTTGGGCTCGCAACTCCTTGACTCCCCCCGCAAGGAAGAAGAAAATTCTTCCCGGGGAATCGCAGGCCTCATAAACCAGGGGTCTGCCCCAGCCCGCCAAATCAGCCATTGGAGGTGTCCCGTGAAGGCGGCGTCTGCTCTGCTTTCTGCGCTTCTCATTCTTTCCTTTGCCGATTCAACGCTCGCACAGGGGGAGCGGAATCCGGAGATAATCATCGACGGCGTAAGTGTATCGCTTGGAATGCCCGAGCAGACTGTCTTGTCGAAGCTCGGTAGCGAACACCGCGTCGAGAAAGTATCGGGCGACGTGCGCGCCGATATGTGGTTGGTAATGTCCAAACAGGGTCCGCCCTCGGTATCGTACGGGAGCGTTTCCTTCGAGGATGGAAAGCTCTCGCAGGCTAGTGTGGATTGGGCCAATTCTGCGGACCGGGGAGCATTGGGGTTTGCCAGGGCTGTCTTAGGCGCACTTTCGAGCGCGGCAGGACAGTTTGGCACCACTTGCACGGTGACAGTGCGGAGGGCACAGACGCCGGGGTCTGACTATAATTTCGCCTCTGTAAAGTGTGGCCGCAGAACGGTCGGAATCAGCCTCCTGATGAGCCTTGACGGTAAAATAGTAAGCAGTGCTTTGGTATCCGAAGAAATCAGCTCTGTCGGCGGGTCTGCACCCGAGTAAGCGGATGATCCTTCGACCTTGCTCTGTCGAATGACCGGCTACTTGCTGCCGGGAGTGAAGTGGCGGGAAATCGCCCCGGATATTCTCTTGCTGCATTTCTCTAAAACATTTAGCTCTTTCGCTTCGAGAAACCTCACAGAGTCTCCGCGCACAATCGCAACCTCTATGGGAACGTCCACGCGAGGGTCGAGCCTTGCAACTTCGCTGACGCAAAAGTAAGCCAGAAGCTGGCGCTGGTCGCTCGACATTTTCTGCGAATGGTAGCGATACGCAAAGTAGAGCCCGCCATGCCGCTTAGCTCCTATAGCTTCTGGACGGTTTGAGAAGTGGGGGAAGCTAAACGTTGGAGAAGAGAACATCACAATCTGAGGTTTTTCGTTCGTGAATCCACAAAGTAGCGCGCTAAATGGCGGTTGCGGCTCCGAATATACAGCCTGATAGACTGCTTTCATTCTCTCTGTAAGGCTCGACACCCACGCCCGGAAATCTCCAGCACAATTGAACCCCTGTGCTTCCAGCTTTTCCAACAAGCTCAATCCGACATCGCTTCCGGCTACGCAGAACAACCGGTTCCCGCCCGCTTCCCTGATCTTCCGCCCACTGAAACCATAATAGCCGCCTTCGTCCCCCGCGTAGCCAAGGGTATCCGCCGCGACGACGATTTCATCTTGACCTGGCAGTGCGATGACGACGCTCATGGGTGGCTAGCTCTTTAGCTCAACCTGGCGGTAGTCCGCTGGTGGCGGATACATCGCGCCTTTTGTGACGCGTGCAGCAGAATGGCTTCCCGCCACTCACCGAGTGTTGCCGCCGCGTTACCATTCATTGTATACAACGACTTTGAGGGCAATTCAAGGCAGCCTGGAGCGTGTGAGGGTGGCGCACGCATCGCGTTCTGTGCAATGTGTGCGGTTGAGCCGGCAGGCAAAGCGCCGGCTTGCGTTTGCGCAACATGGTCATTATAATATGACCATGGTCTTTTGGAGGTGTCCATGAAGCAAATGCCGGCGGGGGAGTTCAAGGCGCGGTGCCTGAAAGTAATGGACCAGGTTCACAAAACACGGGAGCCCGTGGTGATTACCAAGCACGGGAAGCCGGTGGCCAAGCTCGTTCCTGCCGGCAAGCGTGGCGACGATATCTTTGGATGCCTCAAGGGGCAGTTCGAGATTGTGGGAGACATTGAGTCGCCCATCGTACCCCCCGAGGAGTGGGAGGCGCTCCGGTGATCCTGCTCGACACCCACGCCCTGGTGTGGCTGATGCTCGAACCAAAAAAGCTTTCACGGGCTGCGGGCTCGGCCATTCGCAGAGCGCGGGCGAACGGAGGAATCGGCATCGCCGCCATCAGCCTCTGGGAACTCGCCTGGCTGTATTCATTGGGCCGCGTGAAGGGCCGTGGCGCGGTCGAAACGTGGTTGAGGGCGATTGTGGAAGCGGCGGGCGTGACGATCGTGCCCATTACATCGGAAATCGCCGCACTGGCGACGCAGTTCCCTGAAGACTTCCCTCACGACCCTGCCGACCGGCTCATCGCGGCAACAGCGCGTTCGGAGGGATTGGCATTGGTCACGCGGGATGTTCGCATCCGCCAATGCACTCTGCTGAAAACTATCTGGTAAACAGTCCGCAATCAGAATCGGTCAGCGCGCCAAATCGCCTCCTTTCACGAAATTTCCACAGGCCTCCTCCTTACCAGTTGATTCCGCAATGGGTTAGGATTACACTGAGTCGGGACGTTGTGCCTCACTTTCCGTGAGGCTGCACTTCCTGTTGCTATCTAAGGCTTGCCGGGCGGGAGGGGGACCCCGGCACACGCAAGGCAATGGAATTTCGTTTCCCGGAAGACGCACGCTCTCCGGCCCGGAAGATTTCCTTCCTGCAGTGTTTCGTTGCGGGCACATTTTTCTTCCTGCTCTTCGGATACTGGCGCCTACAGATCGCCCATCATCGCCAATATCTCGAACAGGCGGAACGCAACCGCATTCGCAACCTGCCGGTCATCGCGCCGCGCGGGAGGATTTTGGACCGCGAGGGGCGCGTCCTGGCGGACAACTTCCCCGCCTTCAGCGTCCTGCTCATGCGGGAAAGCCCAACGGCCCTGACGCCCGAGCGCGTGCAGGGAATCGCGCGCCGGTTGGGTGTCGATCCCGCTGACCTGGAGGGCCAGGTGGAGCGGGCGGAGAAACTCCCGCGCTTCCAACCGGTCATCCTAAAGCCGTCCGCCACGCTCGAGGACATCGCCTTTGTCGAGTCGCACCGCGTGGAGTACCCCGAACTGGACCTCTTGCAGGTGCAGCAGCGCTCCTACCCCAAGCAGACGATCGCCGCCGCAGCACTAGGCTACGTAGGTGAAGTCTCGGAAGAAATGATCGCCGAACGCAGCTCACCCTACCGGCCGGGCGACGTGGTCGGCAAGTCGGGAATCGAGCGCACCTACGACTCGATTCTGGCGGGGCGGGACGGGATGCGCCGGGTCATCGTCAACAGCCGCGGGCAGGAAATGGGCTCCATGACCACGATTAACGCCTTGGCTGGCAATGACTTACGGCTGACGATTGACCTCGACCGGAGAAACTGACCTCGGACCCTCAAAAGCCGCTGATGAACAAGGCCATCCAGGCGCACTTGGCGCCGGGCTCGGTCTTCAAGATCATCACCGGCGCCGCGGCCCTGGAAACCGGAACCATCAAACCCAGCTACACGCTGTACTGCCCGGGGCTGGTCAACATTTATGGGCATACCTATCACGACTGGGTCTGGAGTAAGGGCCGCGGGCATGGGAGCGTGGACTTCCACCAAGCCATCGTGCACTCCTGCGACGTGTATTTCTACACCCTCGGCAAACTCCTGGGGATAGACAAAATTGCCTATTTCGCCCATGGCCTTGGACTCGGCGCGCGCACGGGGATTGATCTGCCTGGTGAAGATTCCGGCCTGGTTCCCTCGCCTGAATGGGTGAAACGGGTTTTCAAACGGCAATGGTGGCCAGGAGAAACGATCTCCGTCGCCATCGGCCAGGGCGCGGTAGCCGTCACGCCTGTGCAACTCGCCTACGCTCTCGGCGGGATCGCTTCCGGGGGAGAGTTTCGCCGGCCCCATCTGGCCTTCCGTAACCAGCTTCTTGCCCTGGGCGTGGAGCCTGGACAGCAAGTAGAGGATCGCCGCTCCCCCTTAAGCGAGGAGACCGTCGATGCTCTCTCCCGCGGCATGTGGGGAGCGGTCAACGAAGGGGGCACGGGCGCCGCCGCCTACGAGCTGGGGCTGGATATCGCCGGCAAGACCGGAACCGCACAGGTCGTGAGCGTCGGTCTGCAGCAGGCCGCCAAGAAGCACGAGTATCGGAGCAACGCCTGGTTTGTGGCCTACTCGCCGAGCGCGAAGCCCGAGATCGTGGTTGCAGCCCTGGTCATGCAGGGCGAGCACTCTACCGTCGCGGTGCCCATCGCGCGCGACGTCATCAAAGCGTACCTGCAGAAGAAAGCGGCGCGACGGCCTCCACCCAATCAGCTTCAGACTCAGATTCGGGTGATGAGCGAGGCCCGGGAGCTTCCACCCGGCCCCGCCGCGGGAAGAGCGCATTAGAATGGCCACCGGATTCGGCTCATGAGGAAAACGGTCCGCCTTCGCGACTCGGACTGGGTCTTGCTCGCCTTGGCCTTGGCCATCGCCGCCATAGGCATCGCCGAGATTTACAGCACGACAGCACACACGCCCCTGGCTGTCCAGGTCAAGAGGCAGGTCTACTGGGTGCTTATCGGGTCGTTCCTGGCAATCGCGGTTAGCTGGCTCGACTACCACCGGGTGATCGAACTAATCCCTTGGATCTATGGGGCTTGTATGCTGGCACTGGGGGGCCTGCTGGTCCTGGGCCCTACGATCGCCGGGGCCAAGCGATGGATTCCCATCGGCGGCCTTACTTTCCAAGTGTCAGAGATGGCGAAGTTAGTTATAATACTTATTGTGGCGGCCTATTTCGCCGATCGACAAGGCAAGTTTGTCACCTGGAAAGACTACCTGAAACTAGGAGCTTTGGTGGGCCTGCCGGCGGTTCTTGTGGCTATGGAACCCGACCTCGGCACGGCACTGACTTTCTTTCCAATTGTCGCCGCCGGTTTCTTCCTGGCGGGCATTCGGCCGAGGCAAGTTGCGGTGCTGGCCTTGCTAGCAGCGATGATGCTCCCGGTTGGCTGGCACTTGTTGAAGCCATACCAGCGGGAACGGCTGATCAGCTACGTTCACCCCTCACACGACACCCAAGGCTCAAGTTACCAGGGAACGCAGGCGAAGATCGCCATCGGTTCGGGCGGCTTCTGGGGGAAAGGTTTTGCCAGCGGGACGCAAAGCAGGCTGGGGTTTGTCCCTGTTTCCCACGCCGACTTCATCTTCGCCGCCTTCGCCGAGGAACAGGGGTTCGTGGGCACGCTCATCGTTTTGCTCTTGTATCTGGCCTTCCTCCTTCGGCTCCTCGATGGGGCCCAAACGGCCGGTGACCGTGCCGGAAGTTTCTTGCTTGTAGGTTTCGCGGCGGTTCTGTTTTTTCAAGTCGCCGTCAACGTCGGCATGATGATCGGTTTCTTTCCGATCACCGGCATTCCTTTGCCGCTCATGAGCCAGGGAGGTTCCTCGGCACTGTTCACCTTCCTGGGTCTGGGGCTGGCAATGAGTGTCAAGATGCGGCGATTCGTGAACTGAGCACACTCGTCGCTTTGGGTGGGGAATTTATCTAGCCAGCCGGTCGAAGGACGCCGGCTGAATTGGACAGGGTGGGTCCTGGCGGCCTGCGGACTTCGTAGGTACTGTCGAAGCCACCCACAGAATCTGGGGTCCGGTCGTGCTGCCTCTTCGCCCCCCCGGGGTGGGGAGCCGCGGCCGGAAAGAGCTCACCAGGAGTTGATCTCCCGCGGAACGGGATGGATCCTCCGGGAGGCTCCCGTTAAGGAGTTCCCATGGCCAAGGAGTTGTATGTTTCCTCGTCTCCTCACGAGACGAAGATCGCCGTGTTCGAAGACGACCAACTGGTGGAAGTGTATTACGAGCGGGAAGCGGACGTGGGCCTGGTCGGCAGCATTTACAAGGGCCGCGTGAGCCGCGTATTGCCGGGAATGCAGTCGGCGTTTGTCAACATCGGTCTGGAGCGAGACGCCTTCCTTTACGTGTCGGACTTCGTCGAAGACGAAGAAGAGTACGACAAAATCTTCTCCGAAGCCGAAGCACGTGCGACGCGCTTTGTGCAAAGCCCCCAGGCGGTTACCGAACCCTCCGTGAGCCCTCCTCCACCCAGCGAACCGGCTCCCGCGGAGGCTCTCGAGACTCCACCCCCGGCAGCGCGCGTCGAGAGCGCAGAGGCAAGCGAGTCGCCTGCTCCCTCGGCGACAACGGCGCCACCGTCTCCCTTCCGGCCATCCGGTGAACGCGGGGAATCCCACCGTCACGAGCAGCTTCGCGGGCGACGGCGGCGGAGTCGCGGCGGGCGCGATTTCCGCTCTGGCCCCCCGGTCGAAGCTCCCGTGCGCCCGACTGAGCACGTGGAGCACCCAACGCCGCACAGCTTTGAAATCCTGCCCGGAGAATCCCTGGCCAAGTACCGCGGCACGGCGGCCGAAGCTGGTGCAGGAGAAGTTGCGGCGGCCGAGCCCCCTGCTGCGGAGGCTCCTCCGGAGAGCCCCGACATTACCGAATCGAAAGTGCCGGCGGAAACCGCGGTTTACGTCAGGGCCACGGAGGAGCAGCCCGGACCCGTCGCCGCGCCAAATCTCGATCCCGTCGCACCGAGCGCGGATTCCCCTGCGCCTTCCGAGCCGGAGTCTCGACCCGAGGAGGACGCGATTTCTTTCCCGGGCGGAATTGCGATGGTTGGCCCCTCCCCTGCCCCCGCTGAGGCAGCGCAGGCTGCCCCACGCGAGCCTGTAGCCACACTGCCTGCTGAAACCTCTCCGGCTCCTCGTGAAACTCACGAGGAGTCTGGCGGAGCGGAAGAAACGCTGGAGGGAAGGCCCTGGCTCCTCAGACGGCCAAGCCCCGAGGCTCCTGCAGCCCCGGAGTCATCCGCTGCCGCGATCGAGGAAGTCGAGGCGGAGTCAGAACTGGAACCTCCGGCCCTCGATCCGGTCGCCGAGGAGTTTGTTGAAGAGCATCTCGCCGAGGAAACCGCCCCAACCGAGTCCGCAGAGCCAAATCAGAGCGCGACGGCTCCAACCGAGGAAACAACCTCCTCTCAACCTCCTGGCGAGCCAGGGGAAAAGAAATATACTCTGCGCGAGCCCTACCAGCGCCCACGCTTTGCGCCGCGTCGCCGCCGGGGGCGTCGCGGCATGGGAAAACCCCGCGCGCCGGGCTACGAGTCCCCCCGCCCCGGTAACAACACCCCCGTCCAGATCAGCGATCTGCTCAAGGAAGGGCAGGAGATCCTGGTGCAGATTGCCAAGGAACCGCTCGGCACCAAGGGTGCGCGCATCACCTCGCACATCGCGCTCCCCGGCCGCTACCTGGTCTTCATGCCCACCATCGACCACATCGGGGTCTCCCGCAAGATCTCGTCGGAGGAAGAGCGCCTGCGGCTGCGCAATATCATCCTGGAGAACAAAGGTACACTCACGGGGGGCTTCATCGTACGCACGGCGGGCGCCGGCCGGTCGGAGGAAGAACTCAAAGCCGACCTGAGGTTCCTCTCCACGCTCTGGAGCGACATCCGGGCGAAAGCCGAAAGGGCAAAAGCGCCCGCGCTCCTCCACCGCGATCTGGACCTCGTCCAGCGCATCCTCCGCGATACGCTCTCGCCGGATTTCAAGCAAGTGCGCGTGGACAATGAAGTCGAGTACGAGCGCTGCGTGGAGTTCGTCAACCGCTGCCAGCCGTCGCTGGTTGGCCACGTCAAGCTCTACACGCGGAACACGCCGCTTTTCGAGGAATTCGGCATCCAGCAAGAAGTGGATAAAGCGCTCAAGCCCAAGGTGTGGTTGAAGTCCGGGGGCTATATCGTCCTCAACCAAACCGAAGCGCTGGTGGCAATCGACGTCAACACGGGCAAGTACGTCGGCAAGACGAACCGCCTGGAAGACACGATCGTCAAGACCAACATCGATGCGATCAACGAGATCGTGCGCCAGATCCGCCTGCGCGATCTGGGCGGCATCATCGTCATCGATTTCATCGACATGGATGAGCGGCGCAACCGCCAGAAGGTGGTCCAGGCGCTTGAGGAGGCTCTGCGCCGCGACCGCGCGCCGACCAAGGTCCTTTCCTTCAACGATTTCGGATTGGTGGCGATCACCCGCAAGCGCGTCAAGCAATCGCTCGAGCGCACGCTCTGCCAGCCGTGTGTTTACTGCACGGGGTCAGGCTGGATTAAATCCGTCAACACGGTTTGCAACGAGATTTTGGGCGAAGTCAGGAAAATGGCTCGGGAGCTGGAAGGCGATTCCATAACCCTGCGCGTCAATCCGGATGTCGCCCACGCGCTCAAGTCGCGCCAGGGAGCGCTGCTCTCCGAGCTCGAGTCGCTCACCCACAAAGACATCATCATCAAGAGCGACGCGACAGTGCATCAGGAAAGGTTTGAGATTTACTAAAGGGGAAACGCTCCGGTATGCCCTCTCCTGAGGAGGGCGGATCACGCCTCAATGGCCAAACAGGAATTCCCACTTCCGATGCGATTAGCTCCCCTGCCGATTCCTGCCCGGCAAGCTGGCCCGAAACGTGATATTGTTTGCCGCGTCTCGCGAAGCAGGTAGTCGGGACCGGCAGCCGCTGGTTGGGCCAAAGATCCTGCAACCATGCACATCCTTTTCTACGTGCCGGACAACGAGGTCACGGGAAACTTTATTCCCCAACTCTGGCCTTTCTTGCTCCAGGCGCTGACCCCCAAAGAACACCGCGTCACCATCATCGACGGCAACGCTCAGCACCTGCGGGCCCACGAGCTGGTCCAATTCATAGCTCAAAACAATGTTGATCTGGTGGGCATGGGGTTCATGACCCGGATGGCGCAGAGTGCCTACCGGATGGCGACCGCCATTCGCAAGGCCAGCAAGGTGCCGATCGTCATGGGGGGGCCACACGTCACCGCCGTCCCCGACGAGCCCTTGGGTCTGACGGGCCAGCCACGGCATGCCGACGCGGTGGTGATCGGCGAAGCGGACAACATCTGGCCCCGGGTTGTGCGTGACGCCGTTCTCGGAAAACTTCAGGGTCTCTACCGGCCGGAGATGGTGGACGGAGAAGAGGCCAAGCCCTCGCTCGCCGACTATCCGGCCATCCCCTGGGAGCAGGTGGACCTTTCAAGGTTCAACTTGATGCGGTTTGTCCCGGCGGGAGTCAGGCGACTGTTGAGACGCCTCGGCTTTACCTACGACGCCGCCTTTGCCATTCCGGTGGAGACCAGCCGCGGTTGCCCCTACGGATGCGAGTTCTGCACCGTGACGGGATTCTTTGGACACGACCTCCGTTACCGGAGCAATGAGGACGTCGTCGCCGAGTTGCTGCGACTGAAGGCGATGGCCAAGGAGAAGAATGGCCTGACCATGGCCTTCTTCGTGGACGATAATTTTGCCATCCATCGCGCCCGGACCAAATCCCTGTTGCGCGATATGATCCGGCACGACGCCTGTATTCCCTGGACGGGCCAGGTCAGTATCAACCTCTTGCAGGATGAGGAGCTCGTGCGATTGATCGCGGCCAGCGGTGCCCGCTGGATTTTCATGGGTCTGGAATCAGTGGACCCGGCCAGTCTGAAGCTGGCTCACAAGGAGTTCAATAAACCCGCTCAGTACGCGGCCGTTCTCAACACGCTGGCCAAATACAACCTCTACGGCATCACTTCTTTTATCTACGGCTTGGATGGCGACGGGCTTGGTGTGTCTCGCCAGACGGTCGAGCAGGTGGACCAGTGGCCACCCGGCTTGCCGGTGTTCGGATTGCTGACTCCGTATCCCGCGACGCCCTTGTACGATCGGCTTCAGGCGGAAGGACGGGTGACTCGCCCGCAGCACTGGCTGGATTTCCGCGCCTTCAAGACGGCCTATCTTCCCAAGGGTATGACGCCCGAGGAAGCAGAAGCCGAAGTCCGCCAGTCCTGGAACTACTGTTACGCGCCAGCTTCCTTCCAGAAGGCTCAGAAGTGGCTGGTTGAAAATCAGAAGTCCTTTGGCTATCAGCTCATGCACTTTGTGGCGCGCATGCTTTTCCGCGGAATCTATTTTCCCCAAATGAACCGCTGGGCCTGGATCAAGCTCCTGGCCCAAAACAACCGCACGCTGGGTAGCCTGGTCCTTTCCGGGTTGCGCTCGCAGCGCAGGGTGAAGGTCTTGACGCCGGCGCCCCAGCAATAAAACTTATCGAACAGGATCTCTCCTCGTAATGCCCTGTTGTGATGTGCCGCCAACGGGGCCGCCTTGCGGCCAACCCCTGGCCCTTCGGATCCCGCGCCGGTTCACGCCTGATTCCTGGTCCTTGCTTCTCCCCTTCCTCAGTCGGTATCGTATCGCTGCTCCTTCCAAGGATCCCCATACATGTGATAGCCGTTCTGCTCCCAGAAGCCTAGCCGGTCATGGGGAAGGAACTCCAACCCGCGCACCCACTTGGCGCTTTTCCAGCCGTAGAGCTTGGGCACGACCAGGCGCAGCGGGCCCCCATGCTCGGGAGTGAGCGGTTCGCCGTCGTGCTTCAGTGCGAAGAGCACGCTGCCCTCGAGAAGATCCCTCAGCGGGATGTTCGTCGCGTAACCCTCCGAGGCGTGAACCAGCACATGCGTCGCTTCGGGTTTCGGCCGAGTCAGGTTGCAGACCGCCTGAAACGGGATGCCCTCCCAGCGGTTATCAAACCGGCTCCACCGCGTCACGCAATGGAAGTCGGCTGTGACCTCAGTTCGCGGCAGCTTCAAAAACTCGTCCCAGGTCAGGCGCAGGGGGGCGTCGACCAGCCCGGAAGTGCAAAAGTCCCACGTCGCGGAATCAAACTCCGGGACATCGGCGTAGTGAAGGACCGGCCACTTCAGCGTTGCAACCTGGCCAGGCGGAAGGCGGCCCTCTTCCTTCATCCGGGCTTCAAGGAGTTTGCGCTCGCTGTTGTTCGAAAAGATGCCCACCCAGTCCTCCCCTCGATCCGAGGCTTTTGCGCGACCTGCCCTGACTATTAGATACTTGAGCAGGGCGCTCGTTACAATCGGTTAGCGCGCCCGGGCACGGCCCTTATGGAATCCTCCATTTCAGAAGGCATCCAGCTTTTCAACACGCAGAAGTTCTTTGAAGCCCACGAAGCCTTGGAAATCGTCTGGCTGCAAGCCCGGGGCGAGCAGAAGACGTTCCTCCACGGCCTGATCCAGGTCGCTGCGGCGTTTCACCATTTCACGCGCGATAATCTCCCGGGGTTTCGGTCGCTGCTTGAAAAGGGTTTGAGGAAGCTGGAAAAGTCCGGGGAAGGATGGGGCGGGATTCAGTTGGCTGATCTTCTAGACCAGCTTCAACCCTGGCGGGAATTGGCACGACAGGTGGGCGCGCTACCGCCTTCGCGCGGCCCACAAGAAATCAGACGCTCGGTTCTACTCCCGTTCCCCCGGATCGCACCTGCGCCGCGGGAATGAACATCCGCAGAGACACCACGCACTGAATCCGCCTTCGTCATTCACAATTCACCATTCATCATTCTTCGACGACTAGCTTTCCCTTCATTTTTCCGTGTCCGAAGCCGCAGAATTCCGAGCACTGGAACTTGAATGTGCCCACCTTGTCCGCCGTGAATTCGATAGTGGTGGGATCGCCCTTCTTGAGTTTCTGGTCGATGCCGAACGCCTCAAGCTTGAAGCCATGCTCGCGATCGAGCGCGGTGATGACGAGCTTGACGTGCTCGCCCTTCTTCACGGTGATGAGGTTGGGATTGAACTCATACTTCTTGGCAGTCATTTGAACCTCGTGCACACCGCCCGGTGCGGACGGCGCCGCCGGTTCTTGCGCGAGGGCGCGCAGCGCCAGCGCCACGAGCACCGCCAAAGCCAATAGATAGGTCTTGGATCGCTTCATGATTTTCTCCTGTTCTGACACGGCCCCCCAGGCGGAGGCCCACGGATTAGCTACCATCTCAACAGAGCTGTTTCAGCGGCCATGCCCGGCCCGAGCGCGATCATCACTCCCCAGTCACCCGGCTGCGGGTCCCCCTCGCGAATGACCTCATCCAGGACGAATAATACCGTCGCTGAGGACATGTTCCCGTAATGGCGATAGATCTGCTTCGAATAACGCAACTGCTCATGCGTCAGGCCGAAGTGCTCCTGGTCGGTCGTGACGACCTCGTCCTCCGGCTGCAAGTCGAGACCGGCGATCACGACCGAGCACCCGCGCGTCGTCGAGTCGACGAGCGCGACGCAGCTTCCCTTCGCGCTGCTCGAAACCCACCTTGCCGAGCTGCTCGGGATCGAGGAAGGTTTGGAAATCGACCACCATCGGGAAGCGGCGGCCGTCGTGCGCTTCGCTACTGAGAAGAAGCGCCGCGGCACCGTCCGCGCAGATGGCGTTGCCGACCACCGTTTCGAGCGAGTTGTCGATGTAGTAGCTCGCCGAGCAGATTTCGACCGAAAGCATAAGGGCTGTGCGGCCGGGACGGGCCGTGGTGTAATCCCAGACACGCTGCAGCGTGGGCAGCGCACCCGCGCAGCCCAGGCCCAGCATCGGTGCGCGCTCGACGTCGCTGCGGAACTTCATGTGGCCGATGAGCCGGCTGCCCAGGTCCGGGCAAAGATAGCCTGTGCATGTACAGACTGCGAAGAGGTCGACGTCACGCGGCGTCAGGCCCGCCGACTCCAGGCAGCGGTGCACAGCCCGGCACCCCGTTTCCATCGCCCCGCGCAGGTAGCGCTGGTTCAACTGGTCGGGCGTTTCCTGGCGGCTGAAACTCCCCGGGTCGAGATAGAAATGGCGGTATTCAATGTCGCTGTTGAGGAAAATCTCGAGAATCCGCTGGCTCTCGTAACCCGCCAGCCGGTAGGCGTCACGTTGCGTGAAACGCTGGGGAGGATTTGCCGTGCCGATGGCGATAATTCGCGGATTGCTCAAGCGCGTCCTGCTCCTCGATTTGGGTCAATGCCCTGACACTGATTAGACGCATACAATAGCCCTGTAGACGGCGAAAAGGAATCGCCACCATGTAAACTGATTGTCAAGGAATGATTTTCGTGGTCTTCTCGATTAGAATCGAAGTTGGCAGATGCCCTCGCGGGGGGTTGCTATGGTGACACAAGAACAGGTCTTCGAGGTGCTCCGCGACTGCTACGACCCGGAGCTCCCCGTCAACATCGTCGATCTGGGGCTGGTGTATGACGTCGCGGTCCAGGACGACAACGTCAAGGTGGTGATGACACTCACCGCTCGCGGATGCCCGGCGCACTCCTTCATCAGCGAGAGCGTGCGGGTGCGTGTGGCCAAGATTCCCGGCGTGAAGTCCGCCGACGTGCAGGTGGTTTGGGACCCGCCCTGGGACATCAGTCGCATGAGCGAGGCAGCCAAGAAGCGCCTGGGGATGATGTAGAGACGTTTCGGCGGAACGTCGCACGCGGAGGCGGCCCCTGGGGCCACCTCTCCGTTCGCATCCGCGCCCACCGCCATGCAGGCCGGGCTGGCATCGAGAACCCACGCACCACGACAACAAGTAACATTCGCTGGGCTCAGCGACAGATCCTGATGCGCGGAGGCACTGATGATCCGAATCACCGAAAAGAAGACGGAACAATACATCTACTCCCTGCTCCCGCGGCGCGATGCGGTGCTGCGCGAAATGGAACGCTACGCCGCCCGCCACGATGTGCCCATCGTCGGCCCGGCCTGTGGACGCCTGCTATACCAACTGGCCCGCCTGATCGGGGCGCGGCGCGTCTTCGAATTGGGTTCGGCGATCGGCTACTCAACGCTGTGGCTGGCGCGTGCCGTCGGGCCGGAGGGCACGGTCTACTACACCGACAATAGTGCGGACAATGCCCGTCGCGCCGAAGCTTCGTTCCGCCGCGCCGGTGTCGTGGACCGTGTCCGTATCCTGGTGGGCGACGCCCTCCGAATGCTGGAATCCACCGAAGGCGAGTTCGACCTCATCTTCAACGACGTAAGTAAGGCGCAGTACCCGGAAGTTTTCCATTTGGCCGTGCCCCGCCTGCGCTCCGGCGGCTTGTTCATCGCCGACAATGTCCTCCGCGAGGGGCGGGCGGCCCGCCCTGCCGCCAAGCAAGACACCGCAACGCGCGCCATCAGGAAATTCAATCGCCTCGTCTATGGCTCGAAGGAACTTTTCACGACCATTGTGCCGCTGCGCGACGGGTTCGCTGTGTGCCTGAAGAATTGAATCATTGAGCCATTGGTTCATTGATTCATTGAAGCTCACCGGCCAGCTCTCGGTTGTCTTGTCTCTCAAAAGGAACAGGCGCACGCCTGATCATATCAACGGCTCAATGGTTCAATGATCCAATGGATCAATCCCCACAGCGCTCTTCCCTGCCCCTCACCCTCGGAACAGATTCCTCAATAGGAACACTAGGTTTGCCGGGCGTTCGGCGAGGCGGCGCATGAAATAAGCGTACCATTGGCGGCCATAGGGCACATAGACGCGCACGCGGAAGCCTTCACGAAGGAGCTGCCGCTGCAGCCTGCGCCGGATGCCATAAAGCATCTGGAATTCGAAGCACTCGGGCCCCAGGCCCCGCGCACGCGCGTACTCTTTTGTGGCGGCGATCATCTGCGGGTCGTGGGTGGCGATCGCGTGGTAATAACCGCTGGAGAGCAGCTTCTGCATCAGCCGAACGTAGTTCTGGTCCACATCCTCCTTGCGAGGGAAAGCCACCTCCGGTGGCTCCTTGTAGGCGCCTTTGCAGAGCCGGATCCGCGCCCCAGTCTGGAGCAGGTCTTCCACGTCCTTCTCGCTGCGATAAAGGTACGATTGGATGACGATCCCCAACACCTCGCGCGGGGCATTCACTTCGCGGAAGGCGCGGAGCGTGGCGTCGGTGTGCGCAGAACTTTCCATATCGATGCGCACAAAGTTGTGGTGGAGCGTGGCGCGCTCGGCGATGGCGGCGAGGTGCCGGCACGTCATCGCTTCGTCGAGGGCGAGGCCGAGCTGCGTCAGTTTGATGGAAATATGCGAGCGGAGGCCTTCGGCGGCGAGGCGGTCGAGGATCCGCAGGTAAACCTGGCAGGCTTCTCCCGCCGCCGCAGCCTCGTGGACGCTCTCGCCCAGGTAGTCGAGCGTGACCTCGAAGCCCTCGTCAGCTAGACGCCGGACCACGCCCAGCGCATCGGCAAGTTCCTCGCCGGCGATGAAGCGCGCCGCAAGGCGCCGCCCGAGTGATGACCTCAGCAGAAGCTTTTTGGGAAATTCGCGCTCGGACAGGTAGAGCAGAAAGGAGCGGAGCATGAGGTCAGGTGTCGGGTGCCAGGTGTCAGGCCTTTGCCCTAAAACCTCACACCTGAAACCTAGCACCTGCTTTCTCAGTGTTCGGCTTCCAGAAACCTCTCGGCGTCGATCGCGGCCATGCAGCCGGATCCCGCCGCCGTAATCGCCTGGCGGTAGACGGGGTCCTGTACATCGCCGGCAGCGAAGACGCCCGGCACGCTGGTCTTCGCGCCCTCGCGCGTGAGGATATAACCCACATCGTTCATTTCGAGCTGTCCGCGAAACAGGCTGGTATTCGGCGAGTGGCCGATGCCGATGAAGACGCCGTCGCAGCCTTTCAAGGTCTCTTCGCCCGTTTTGGTGTTCTTGAGTTTTACGGCGCTCACTTCGCCCTTGGCGGGATCGAGGATGTCGGCGACCACGGAATTCCACACGGGCTTGATCTTCTCGTTGCGCAGGAGCCGGTCCTGCATGATCTTCGAGGCGCGCAACTGGTCGCGGCGGTGAATGAGGTTAACCTGGGTGGCGTAGCGGGTGAGGAAAAGCGCTTCCTCGGCCGCCGTGTCGCCGCCGCCCACCACCGCCACCTCCTTGTTGCGGAAGAAATAGCCGTCGCAGGTGGCGCAGGTTGAGACGCCATGGCCGAGCAACTTGCGCTCCGACTCGAGTCCGAGCATCTTCGCAGACGCTCCGGAAGCAATGACGAGCGTGCGAGTCTCGAGGCGCTGGCCGCTCACTTCGAGAACGAACGGCCGCCGCGAGAGGTCAACGCGCGTGACGTTCCCTTCCAAGAATTCCGCGCCAAACTCCGCCGCCTGCTTCTGCATCAGCTCAATCAGCTCGGGTCCCTGGACACCCTTGGGGAAGCCGGGAAAATTTTCGACCAGGGTTGTGAGCGTCAACTGGCCGCCGGCTTCGAGCCCGCGGATCAGCAGCGGCGCAAGGTTGGCACGCCCCGCGTAGAGGGCCGCCGTCAGCCCCGCCGGACCCGAACCGATAATCACTACATTCCTCATGCGCCTCGCCTCTTCCTCGGGGTCATGGTCGCGACGGATTATCTTACTCGATGGCCCACCTTTCGTATAGCCGCTTCAAGCTGCCGCCACGCGGGCGTGGCCGACCGTCGATCCTCGCGCCTGCAGGCGTACCCATTGCTTACTTCCGACATTTGATGATACAAACAAGATTCCCGTTTCGGAAGGCGATCAAGGACAGTGCGCCGGCCAATGCGTCCCGGGCCGCGCGATGGTCACAGGTGTTCAGCCCATGGATGCCATCGTCCTGGAAGGCGTTTCGAAGCATTTCAACTCGGTTACCGCGGTGAGCGATCTCAACCTGCGGGTGAGCGAGGGTGCGCTCTTCGGCCTCCTCGGCCCGAACGGCGCGGGCAAGACCACCACCTTGCGCATGATCCTGCGGGTGCTGATCCCCGACCAGGGCGCCGTGCGTATTTTCGGCGAGCCGCTCAGCGACCGGGCGCAGGATCTGATGGGCTACCTGCCCGAAGACCGCGGCCTCTACCCGCGCATGAAGGTCCGCGAGATTCTGCGGTTTCTCGCCGCGCTCAAGGGAGTGACGGAAAGGGAGGCCGACCGCCGCGCGCGGCAGTGGCTGGAACGGCTGGAGTTGGCGGACTGGGCCGAGAAGAAGATCATCGACCTCTCCAAGGGCATGCAGCAGAAAGTGCAATTCATCGCCGCGGTTCTCCACCGGCCGCGCTTGCTGATCCTCGATGAGCCCTTCACGGGCCTCGATCCGCTCAACGCGCAGGTCATCAAGGACATCATGCTGGAGATGCGCCAACAGGGAACGACCCTCATCCTCTCCACCCACCGGATGGAACAGGTGGAGATGATGTGCGACTCCATCTGCCTGATTCACCAGGGACGCAAAGTGCTCGATGGCGAGCTCGCCGCCATCAAGCGGTCTTATGGAAAGAATACTCTGCGCATTCAGTACGCCGGCAACGGGGGCTTCCTGGACTTGCCCGAGCTCATCGAAAGCACCAATCATTACGGGGCCGTCGTCGAAGTCAAGCTGCGCCCCGGCGCCGACCCACAGGAAATTCTGAAGCTCGCCGTCCAGCGCGGTGTGCGTATTTCCCGCTTCGAACTGATCGAGCCGCCGCTGAACGATATCTTCATCGAAAAGGTCTCCGAGGCCGATGCGTAAACTCTGGCTGGTCGTCAAACGCGAATACCTCGCGCGCGTCCGGACGCGCGCGTTTGTCATCAGTACGGTGTCCTTGCCGCTCCTCACGCTCGGCATCCTGGTGCTTGCCCAAGTGGTCGCCCGACAGCATCAGGACCATCCGCTGAAAATTGCCATCCTCGACGCCGCCGGCGGCTTGGGGGAACCTGTCGCCAAAGGCCTGACCCAGAAACTGCCCGACGGGCGCCCGACGTTCCAGGTGACCAAAACGATCGAGCGTCCGGAGCAGACCGAGAAGGTCCGCGAAGAACTGCGCGCGCAGCTCCGCCAGGGACGGCTCGATGCCTACCTGCTGATTCCCCGCGACGTGCTGGAGGGAAAAGCCGCGGAGTTCCACTCCAAGAATCCCGGCGACGCCATGATCACCGCACCCCTGCGGCGCGCCGTTACGGAAGCGGTCATCAGGCGACGGCTCAGCGACAGCGGCGTGCAGGTGGAGAACTTGGAGAAGGTCATTCGCAGCGTGGACCTCACCCTCGTCAAAGTCACCGAGCAAGGCGAGGCGGAAGAAAAAGGCCAGACTTTTCTCCTGGCCACTGCTCTGGCGACCGTGCTCTATATCACGCTTCTCACTTACGGGATCGCGACGATGCGCTCGATTCTGGAGGAGAAGTCGACGCGGATGGTGGAGATCCTGATCGCCTCGATCCGGCCGTCACAGCTCCTGGCAGGAAAAATCCTGGGCGTGGCGGGTGTTGGCCTGACGCAGTTCTTGATCTGGATCCTGACGGCGGCGGCCCTGGGCGCTTACGGCGGGGCTATGGCCAGGGCCCTCCAGCCGGACGCCAGCCCCGTCCAGGTCCACTTCCCACTCTCCACCCTGGTCTACCTGGTGGTGTTCTTCCTGGGAGGCTATTTCCTTTACGCCACGCTCTATGCCACCGTCGGTGCCATCGTCTCCAGCGAAGAGGACGCGCAACAGATGCAGTGGCCGGTCACCTTACTGGTGATCATGGCATTCGTGCCCTTCGGCATCGTCCTGCACGACCCGAATTCGCCGGCCTCCGTCGTTCTTTCCCTGGTTCCCTTCTTCGCACCGATCCTGATGTTCCTGCGCATCGCCCTGCAGACCCCACCCTGGTGGCAGATCGCGCTGTCGCTCGCGCTCCTCGTGCTGACTACCGTCGGCCTGATCCGATTTGCCGGGAGGGTCTACCGCGTTGGCGTGCTGATGTACGGAAAGCGTCCGTCGCTGGTGGAGGTGTTTCGCTGGCTCAAATACACGTAGGCGCCGGGACGCGCCCCCGCGATGAGGCCGGCGCGCCCGCTAGATTTCCTCCATGCCCTCGACCGGCGTCGGCGTACAGACGCGGAAGGGTACGTCCTGGACCTGGCCGCAGTCTTCGTTCTTGCACTGGAGGTCTTCGAATTTGTTGGGCCAGCCGTCTTCCTCGCTAACTACACGGCGGAAGGACTGCTTTCTTCCGCAACTTGGACATTCCCACTCGACGAGATAAGCCTGCATGCGCCGCTCCTGTGGTCGCTGCTCGCCAGTTCTCAGTTTCCCAGGATAATTCTCTTCACGACCAGGCACCAAAGTCAAAGGGTTTGCGAGTGACCAGGGCCGGCTCGGCGCTTGACACTCGCAAACAAGCTGGGCGAAGCTGGGTGCCATGACCCTCGCGCCTCTCACCGTCGCCTGCCCGGAGTGCGGTTCGCGCGACGTTTTCTATTCCTGCAAGCCGGAATGCTGCTTCAACCACGTCTGCAACCAATGCTACACCACCTTCGAGCTCGAAACCGAGCGCGTCGGCGAACTGCAGGAGGATATCACGGCGCCTCCCGACCCCGACCCGTCCGCACCCACAGCGCCCTGCGCGCGCTGCGGGGAGTATAAGATCTTCGCCATGGACGGAATGCTGCCCCGCTCTGCACAATACCTCTGTGTCTCCTGCAAAGCGCTCCTGGCTCTCTCGATTACCAATGTGGCCAAGGGTTCGTTGCCGAGGGAAGGACAATAGAAGGCAACCACCGGCCTGCGTGACCGGGATCCCGCGGCCGTTTATCTGGCAGCACGGCAGGTGCCGGGACAGAGCCGAGAGCCGCGCGGTTTTCTCCACCACAAACTGAACAACTCTCGACTTGAAGTCGAGGGGGTCTGAGCTGCTTGGAGCCTTGACGCTTCACCCTCAGTTCTGGCTGCCATCGGCCGTGTCATCGTCTTGAAGACGGCTGAAAGGAGAGTGTGGTAGCACCCTCCGGGTCACAGCTGCAGAACCCGCAGCCATGTCGCCCGACTACTCCTGCCCTGAGAAGGAGGGGTTTCCAGCATCCCTGCGGGAGACACTAATGTGGTCAACTGGCGGGAGAAAAAACTTGTGCCACCTCTCGCTGGCTCTCATCATGAGCGAGAGTCGCGACCAGTGAGGGGGAAAAAGGACACTTCCCTGCGCCACGATGCGGTCGAGGAGGTCAGCTTCTCCAGCTAACAACAGCGCAATTAGCAGGGCAGCGGACCCCACAGCCCCCACGAAAATGGCTACCACAATCAAGACCAGGTACTCTTCAATCAAAAACATCTGTTACTCCATCTAGCTCTCGGACCGATCGCTCGCCCATTGATCCCCTTGCCTTGTCCTACGAGTTTGTGGCACACGCCGACGCGGCCGGTGGCGCAAGCTTGGCCCGTGCCTCGTCCACAGAGAGACCTCTTTGGCGCATAAGAAAAAGCACACCTTTCAACCGGTAAAAATCCTGCGAGGAATAGTATGTGCGCCCTTTCTTGGGCACACTTTTTATCAGTCCTCGGCTCTCAAAACGGGCCAGTTCCTCTAACGAGAGCCCCAGCTTGCTCGCCAAGTGTTCATTGAGAAGATAGTCTGGCATTTGCTCTAGCACCTCCTGAATCGTCCTGGGTCTGCGTCATAAAAGCTGCTCAAGCCGCTTATAGCTCGCACGACCGGATCGAACCCCCCCCCGGACAGGAGAGGGATTCGTATATTCAAATATAACAATATATCGAGCCAAAAAAAATCCCCTCCTAGCTTACCTCAAGCTGCGCCAAGAGATCCTTCACATCGACCAGATGGTTGTTGAAGATTTCCTTCGCCGCGTCCAGCAGCCGAAATATCGCAGGGTCCTGCACCGAGTAGAAAACGCTGCTGCCATTCTTCCGGGCCACCACAATGCTCCTATTCCTGAGTACCGCCAACTGCTGAGAGAGCGTGCTTTGCTCCACCGCCAGGCGTGAACATAGATCGTTAACACCCACCTCGCCGGCCCGCAGGGCGTCGAGAATCCTTATCCGCAGGGGGTGGGCAAGAGCCTTAAAGAATTCCGCCTTGAATTGGCTTATTTCCATGTTGGCGACCCTGGTTGACCGGCACCTTAGCGGTCTAACATGATATTTGCATATTCAGATGTCTTTGTCAATGGCCATATTGTCGTAGCGGGCTGGCCGTGGAGAGTTCTCCCTTTGACTTTGACGAAATGGAGGTTGGTCACTCAACGCCTAATTACTTCGGGCAGCAGGCGCCGCGGGGAATGGGCGAGCCGTGCGGGCAGGTCTCAGGATGCTTCAAGAACTTGCAGAGCTTTTCGGTGACTTCCGCGCTGAGCGTGTGCTCGATGCGGCAGGCGTTGGCGTCGAGCAGGTCAGATTCCAGGCCAAAGGTATCGAAGAAGAGCCTCTCGGCGAGGCGGTGCCTCGGATGATCTCTCGCGCGCGCGGCCCGCCGTGCGCCGTAAGCGCCAGTGAGCCGCCGTCCAACCGAATCAGTTCCTCTTGCGCCATCAGCAGGAAGGTGGCGCGGTTAGGCGCGAACTCCGGAACCGCCTCGACGGTGAGCACCGTTTTCCCCGTGTCCTCCTGCACATGCCAGACCGCCTTGAGCAGGTTGTCGATCAATTCTTCTTCGCGCGCGGGGAAAACCGAAATGTCCGCCAAGCGCCCGTGGTGAAGCTCGATGCGCCGCTCGGCCATGCGGCCGATTTCCGGGTCGTGCGTCACCATGACGATGGTGTGACCCTCGCGGTGCAACTCCGTGAACAGTCCCATGACGATCGTCTCATTCATTTCGTCGAGGTTGCCCGTGGGCTCGTCGGCCAGGATGAGGTTGGGCTGGTTGATGAGCGCGCGCGCCACGCAGACTCTCTGCTGCTCGCCGCCCGAAAGCTGCGAGGGCAGATGATGCAGCCGCTCTCCCAGGCCGACCCGCCGCAGCGCTTCCGCCGCCTCCTGCTCTTCTGCGAGGCTGTGGAAGTATTGTGCCAGCATCACGTTCTCGAGCGCCGTGAGGTAAGGAACCAGATGGAATTGCTGGAAAATGAAACCGACCTTCTCGGCGCGGAAGCGCGCCAAGTCCGCAGGGCCGAGCCGGGCGAGCTTTTCGCCGCCGATGACGACGCGGCCTTCCGTAGGCGAATCGAGGCAGCCGAGAATGTTGAGAAGCGTGCTCTTGCCGGAGCCCGAAGGGCCCATCACCGCCAGCCACTCACCTTTCTCCACTTCGAGGGAGAAGGAACGCAGCGCGTAAACCGCCTCACCGTACTTCTTCGTCAGCCCGTCAATCTCGATAAACGCCAATTTCCTGCTCTCCCTGCCCAACTTGAATCCTTCGTACAGCTACTCGCCTTTCAGAACCACGGCGGGCTCGACGCCGCGGACGATCCTGACGGGCAAGAGCGTGGCAGCGCCGGCAAGCAATACCGACATCAAAACGACCAGCGGCAGGGTCCACCAGCTCAGGCCCAGTGAAACGTCGAAGAGGCGTCGCGCCAGCTCGCGCGCGAGAAGCGCCCCCAGCGCGAAGCCCGCCACGCCCCCTGCCAGTCCCAGCCCCGCGCCTTCGCTCAAGAAAAGGCCCATGACGAGCTGATCGCTTGCGCCGAGCGCCTTCATCACGCCGATGTCTTTCCGCCGCTCCAGCACGATGGCGGTCATCGTCGCCATCACGCAGAGGCCGATAATCGCCAGAATCAGCGCGGTCAAGGAAACCGCCAGCCCGCGGATGGTCTCAAGCACGCGGCCCTGCGATTCGACGATCTGATGGACGGGGCGCACTTCAACGCCGGGAAGGGTTCGGGCGAGCACCTGCACTCCTCGCTCGATTTCCGCCCCTTCGCCAGGCAGGCTCAGCTCGACCAGACTAATCTTTCCTTCGAGCCCGGCGAGCCGCTGGAGCGAACCGAGGTCCAGGAAGACGCGGTCATCTTCCGCCCCACCGGTCGAGAGGATCCCGGCAACGCGAAACTCGGGAGGCGAGGCAGAGATAGGCTCAGGCCCTCCGCCTGCCACTGCCAGCTCGACGCTTCCTCCCGGGGCAAGGTGCAACCGGGTCGCCACGTGGGCGCCCACAACGCATTCACCAAGTCCGAGAGCAGCGTTTCCCATCGCTCCCTGGATTCGCCAACCCGGGTAGAGCGAGCGCAGAGCGGCAAAGTCGGTCCCCACGGCCACGAGGTTTTGAAACTCCGGCAGGCGCGGGTCGGAGGGCACCGGCTTGACGCGCGCCACGACGTGCAACACCGGCGCAAACGTGAGCCCTTTCAATCTGCGGGCGCCGCTCTTGAGCTGATTCACGACTTGCTCGTCCATCACCGTAGCACCGGGCGATGTGCCCGGCGCGACCGCGGGGGCGAGAATCACGTTCGCGCCGTAAGCGCGGAATTCCTGGGTCATCTTGCGGCGTACATCGCCATAAAGATTGAGCAGCGCCGCCGCCACCGCCGCCCCTACCAGCAGCGATCCCATCGCCAGCGCTGCTTGCGGGCGTCTGACGACGAGTGAGCGCCACCAGACTCGCCAGAAAAGCGAGCGGCGCTTACGGGGTTGTGCCGCCGGACGACTACTCATCGCGCAGCACCGCCACGGGCGAGAGCTTGAGTCCACGGGCAAGCGGTAAGGCGCTTCCCGCCAGGGTCACCACCAGGGCCAGGACGAGGGCCGCCGGCAGGATCACCCAGTTGATTTGTGCTGGAACGCCGAAGACGACGACGCCGAGACGCTGCGCCATCAGGCTGCCTGCGAAATAGCCCGCCAAGCCGCCGAGCAGGCCCACCACGAACGCTTCGAGCAGGAAAATGGTGGCCACGCGCGCGTCCGTTGCGCCGAGCGACTTGAAGAGGCCGATCTCCGCGCGCCGCTCGAGCACCGTGGCGAACATCATCGAGGCCACCGCCAGCGTGGAGGTCACCATCGCCGCCGCCGCCAGCAACGCCATCAGCGCGCCGACGCGGTTCAGAATTCTCCCCTCCGTCTCGGCCACGCGATAGATGGGCTTCGCCTCGGCGGCGGGAATCACCTGCTGGATCTGGTAACAAATGGCGCTCACGTAGGGCGTGCAATACCAGCGATCGAATTCCTCCGCGCTCATCTTGGTGACGTCGGAGCGGGCGAAAGCGTCCTCGGGCTTGGTGAGCGCGCTGACCTCCGCGCGGCGGACTCTCCCTTCCAAGCCCGCCAGCTTCTGAGCGAGGGCAAGCGGCGCGAAGATCTGGTCATCTTCGTCTCCGCCCGTCTCGACGATGCCGCGCACCGCGAGCACGGCGGCTGCAGTGGACTGCGGGGCTGAGTTCGAACCCGGCGCGACCCGGAGCGCCAGACTGCTTCTTATCTGAATTCCCAGCGAGCGCGCCAGGCGGCGTCCCACCAAGCACTCGGCCGCATCGTCGTCCGTGGGCCACTGGCCTTCGACCTTCCACGAGGGATGGAGGGATTTCACCCCGGTGTGGAACGCTTCCGATTTGCCGGTGCTCAGATCCTGGTCAAACCACGTCCCGACCAGCGTCAGGCGGCGCCCCTGCGCCTGGACCGGCACGTCCAGAAATGGCGCGAACGCCATGATGTTGTTTCGCCAGAAAATCTTCCGGAGCTTCAGCAGGTCGGATTCGGCAAGATACGCGCCGGCTCCGATGGGACGGTAATCGGTTCCGCCCAGCGAAACGGGGAGGCTGTCAGCAACGGGAGTGAGCGCGATATTCGCACCAAACGACCGCAGCTCGCGCCCCACTCGGTCGCCGACGTCGAGGGCAATTGTGCTGACGGCGGTCGTGACCGCGATGCCAAGCGTCACCGCCAGGAGCGTGAGGAGCTTGCGGCGCCGGCGGCGCGTCAAGGAGCGGCCTACGATGCGGGTCAGCATGGCCTCAGGGAAAGTACTTGGCGGCGCCGGCGAGAGTAGGCTCGGCGATGATCAGCGTCTGGCCTTCGACGAGGTAGTCGATGTGGATGGGATTGCACCCACCCGCCACACCGATGGTGGGCACGTAAACGGCTGCGGCGCAGTTGCGGCAGATGACGTTTGCCCCGTCCTGGTAATAGCCCTGATTGCCGCAAATCAGGCAGGCGTCGAGCCCGGCGCGCACCGTGTCGGTGCCGTCCAGAATGGCAATGAAGCGGACGCGTACGCCGCCCGCGTTCACGACAAAGTGGTGCAGCTTGTGGTCGAGCAGCCGGCTGACCGGAACGCGCACCTCGCCCGCCGTAATGCTCACTTCTTCCGGCGGCGAGACGCCCTGCGCCGTCCGCGAATAGATGAATTCAGCGCTGATGGAGATGATGATCAACACACCCACGGCCATCGAGGCGATTTTCCAGAAGCGCTCGCGGTGCCGCTCAGCAAGGACCTTGCGGCGCTCGGGTCGAGACAGTTGCGGGCTCGCCGCAATGCCCGCTTCCGTCGCCTGCATCCTCTGCGCGCCCACCATAAACAGGGCCAGTGCCACAACGACCACAAAGAAAAACGCTTCGTTGTTGACGATGGGGCCGACAAGCGCCATCTCCCGCGGGCCCGAGGGCAAGATGCCAGCTTCTGAAAGCTCGTGAATGCCCGACACCAGCAACTGCGCCGAAACCGTCAGCAGCACCAGCGTCGTCACCGCGAAGAACTTGCGCAGGTTGACCTTCACGCTGCCTTTGAAAATCGCCACGCCCAGACCCACCGCCAGCGCCAGACCCAAGACACCGCCGATGAAGTCGAGCAGCTCACTCGTGCGGAGCGAGACCGCGGCAAGAAACAGAACAGTCTCCATGCCCTCGCGGAACACCATGAGAAAGACAAATGCGAAAAGGCCCAAAGCCGCGCCGCGCGGGGCCCGGGCGGAGAGGCGAGAAAGCCGCGTCTCGATTTCCTGTTTGAGCCGCCGGCCGGTCCGATACATCCACACGGCCATGGTGGCGACAAACACCGCGCCGGCCAGCATCAGCCAGCCCTCGAGCACGTCCTGGTTGATGTGCAGACGGTTCAGTGCGTATCCGCCGACAAGGCTCGCCGCCACTGCCCCGCCCAGTCCCCAGTAGACGATCCTGCTCCAACCCTCGCGTCCACTCTTCTTGAGGTGGCCGAGGACGATGCCGACGATGAGCGCGGCTTCAACGCCTTCGCGGAGCGTGATGACAAAGGACTGGAACATGCCGCGATTCCGCCGACGAAAACGTCGGGCTGATCGAGGGATTTCGTCTTGCAGGTAAGATGTTAGAAGGAGTCTCGGGCGTTTGTCAACAGGACGACTGAAAGATAAGGGCTTAGGAGACGCCGGAAGGTGTCTAGTTGCAACTCATTCGCAACTATCTGCAACCGCTAGGCAGAGCCTTCACTGCGGCGTCGAAGCTCCCGCGCTGCCCTGAAAGTGGAAAGAGCGGATAATCTTGTCGAGCACCGCCTGCTGAAACTGGAACATCTCCGACGAAGTGAGCCCAATGATGCCGAACGCCGTATTCCCTTGCGCCAGGTGGACCGACACTCCGTGCCATTCGGTGCCTTCGAGGAGGCCCGTGAAGTCGCGGCGCACCGCAGGCCGGCCGTCAAGCTGCAAGGTCGACTGGCCGAGCACCCGAAAATCCTCGTAGGTGCGGCGCAGGTTCACTTCGATCGCCTCGCTTTTGAGGTCCGGCGCGCCGCTCCACGCCTGCCGCTCCACGAAGAGCAAGGTCCTCTCGTCCTGGCTTCCGATGGCCACGATGGCCCGCCCCGTTTCGCGCGAAACCCCTTCGTGAATCTTCCACCCGGGAGGCTTGTACATCGTGAACTGGAAAGTGTCGTTGATGTAGTTGGTGCCTTCCAGATGTTCCTCGATCTTCGCCGGCAGCGGCACGTCGAGGAGACGGCTCACGGGCGGCGGAGGTGGCGCTTTGGGTGCGGCGGCGGGGGCGACGGATTTCGCTGAGGCGCTTTCGGCAACTGGTTCCGCCAGCGGGGGAGCCGGAGCATTCTTCTCACCGCCTTCGGAACCCGGGACCACAAGCTTTCCTGCGGCAGGCTTGCCCTTCTCAGCCGCCTGCTTCGCCGCGGCATCCTTCGACGCCGGATTGAACGTGATAGAACGTACGCGGTTCTTACGGACCAGCGCGTAGCCGAACTCCGTTTCGACCTTGAACATTCCGTTCTCAAATCCCACCACGGTGCCGACGATTTTCTGCCCGTTATCGAGCGTGAACTCCTCGGCCCGCGCCGGACTCACAGCGGGCGCGACGGCGACCAGGAGCGCTACGAACCATCCGAGTTGAAATCGTCCCTTCATTCCCTACCCGTCGACAACCTCAATATTTCCTCAGCACGCCGATGACACGCCCCTGGATCTTCACTTCTCTTCCCGGCAGGACGATGGGGTCCATTTGCGCGTTGGCGGGCTGCAGGCGCACCTTGCCATTCGGCTCGCGGAAAAATCGCTTGAGCGTGGCGTCCGTGCCGCCGGTCAGCGCCACGACGATCTCGCCGTTCTCCGCCGTCTCCGCACCTTCGACCAGAATGTAGTCGCCGTTACAAATGTGGTCGTCAATCATCGAATCGCCCTTCACGCGCAACACGTAGATGCTGCCTTTGCCCTGCGCGAAGTCGCCGAAAGAAAACGTCTCAGGGTTGGGAATCGCCTCCACGGGCTGCCCGGCGGCGATGCGTCCGAGGAGCGGAAACTCCAGGTCCCCGAGCGGCCCGGCAGCGCGGGAGAGCACAGCGACCGGCGCCGCTTTGCCGGCGGCAGGTCGCGGTTTGCCGAAGGGTCGCATCGCGGTCTTCGCGAAGGGCACCGAGCCCGGCACCGCCACCACTTCCACCGAGCGGCTCTGATTATAGCCGCGGCGGATGAAGC
>JAIQGB010000050.1 GCA_020072905.1 Terriglobia bacterium
GGTTCAAAGAGTTGACCTGAGCGCTGCGAGTTGGTCCCCCGACGATTGTCAAACTTGTGCTGCCGCTCACCTCGAAAGGATGCTCGCAGGTCGGATTCAGCACGATGATGGGGACCGGCGCCCTTGACAGCGTGAGCCCGCAGATGGCCTGGGCGTGGACGTCGGAAGTGGGCTGCCGCGTAATCAAAGTGGCGAACGTCATCTTCACTCGATCCACAATGTCCACGCGCAGGAAATTGTGCGGAGAGAGGGTCGTCGGTGGTAGGACACTGGGATCAACGCCCGTGGGGGGGGAGCCTGGAAAGCTCACGGCCACCGAGTTGGAGGGCGCATTGGGCGCGAGACCAGCGCCGTTGTACCCGTTCAACGCCGCGTACCTGCACGGCGTGGCCAGCGAGCCGGCAGTGCATGTAAAGTCCGTGCCGGGCGTGAAATGCTGCGTCGCGGTGGGGACCAGCACGTTCATGATGCCTGCTTGGCAGGCGGCGTCGGCGGCTCCCTGGGCCATCTGGCGGTGGAACCACATGTTCGTCATGTCCACCGCGAAACCGACAAAACCCATAAGGAAGAGCGCCAGGGCAATGACCACGAGTATCGTGGTCTGGCCGCGGTCGTCGTAACGCCCCAAACGGGTGTGGGCCTTGCCTTGCATCCTGCTCATAGAGCTACCCTGCTCCTGTCATCGCTCATACGCTCCGAACGCCCCCGCGGCCGTCGCCGGCTCGGTTCGGGCGGCGGGCGCCTTGCTCAGAATACAATTCGCCCTTCGGCTGCACCGTGCAAAGTCGGCCGAAAATTGAGCGCTGTGTACGGCACGAAGTCGTAGGAGACCGTAACCCGCACACGGCAGGGTGGGATACTGCAGAGGTCGGGGTAAGTCACGAGGACCGTGATCGCGGAGATGTCATGCAGCGAATACTTGGCGTAATCCAAGACCACGGCGGCGACCCTCGTGCCGGTGGGATCAGAATCGGTGCATTCCGGGGGGGGAGCCGGCCCACTGCAATTAATGTTGCGGCTTCCGTGGACGACCGCATAGCGCACACCCTCTTTGGCGGCGTCGGATAGCACGTTCATGGTATGCACGACCATGATTAGTTCCCACATCGCGAACATCACAAAAAGGACGATGAGGATGGAAAGGACAAACTCGATCTGGACCGCACCTCTATCTGTTCCGCCCCGAAGGGGCATGCGGTACCACGTTGCGCGTCGCTGGTTTGTGGAGCGTCTCATGGCAGCCTCAGTTCATCTCTCGCATCGAAACTTGGCGGCGCATGGTGAGCGAGGGGATTATCGAGAGGTTGATCGGTCCGGCCGGCGTGGGGAGCTCGAATGCCGGGATGATGGGCGTAAGATTGTACACAACGTCCACGCGCGATAGGAGGAACAGGGGCGCTTCGGGATCAGCAGACGGACCACTCGAGACCGTCCCCGAACCGTAGCTCGAGCAGTTGGCGACTTTTGCCGCGCCCGTCCCGGTTGTTCCCAGCGTCGAATTGCACACCCGCACCGTGGCCAAGGAATAATCGTGCAGAACTCCTCCCATGTCGTGAAAGGTGAGTGTACAGACGTAAGGCGAGGCGTTCGCGAGCGAGGTCGGGCAGGCTGAGCCGCTCGGACCTGCCGGCGGTATCGCCAGCGCCTGGGGCGTTGAGAACCCCAGAATCGAATATTGCGCACCAGCTCGCGGGGCGCCAGCCAGATTCACCGCCACAAAGAAGAAGTATCCGAAGTTGATGGCGTTGAAAGCGAGCAGGAGCAGAATCGGCAGGAGCAGAGCCGTCTCAATCATGCCCTGGCCGCGGTCCGAGAACCTCGGGCGGGGAAGTGGAAACCGAGTGCTCGCCATCGCTACCGCTCCCTGCATTGTCTCCCTTGTCCTCTGACGATCAGCTTCAGTGTCAAACATCATAGGATTCGCCACGACCCCTGTCAAGGCGACTAAAGTACCATGGCCGAGTCCCCCTGCCGAGACGCTGTCTGCCCCCATCCGAAGGTCCCAGGCGGGAGGTGCCGAAGGTCGAGTTGGCTGGAGTGAACCACCATTCTCCCAAGAAATTGTCCCTTTTTGCCCCATCGCCGTGACCGTGCCTGGGCATCTCTATCAGGGGTCAAGTAGTCCGACTGCTCGATTGGGTCAACCCCTCTTTTCCGGGCTTCGCGCTGGTCCGAGCTTCGCGTAGAGTGGAAACCCTAACTGGCGCTGCCGGAGGCGAGTTTCCCCACTAGTTTCTTTAGCAAGCGTCTCGCCAATCGCAACTATGATCGTGCGTGTTTTCGGACATTTCAGCATGCTGGTAACAGCCTTCTCAACCATGATGTCAAGAATGTAGGGCATTTAGAATTCTTATGTTAGGAACATTGCGCTTCACCCATCAGATTCTCCGCACAACCGCGGATATCAATGTTGGTCAGTTCTCCCACGAAGAGCCTTGCACAAGGTTTGCCTATTTAGTGCAAGAATTTTCACATACAACTGTCTACTTTTGTGGAGCCGCCGTTTCTGATGAGCATGAACAGACTTGAAGTCTGTTTTCTAACCGTCCGCCTAACTTTTCCTCAAGAACCCACAAAACCACTGCTGGATATCTGCAAGGTGTGCAATTATGAGGACACTCGCTTATCGGCCGTAGCCTCGCCTGCAGGCCATGTGGAACTGTTGACTACAAACCGAAAGAAGAGTATACATCTCACAATTGTCCATGACCGAGATCATCGAACGAGTCAAGAGGCTCTTGATCGTTGACCCCGACGAGAGGTTTAGCTTGGTCCTCAGGAGTGTCCTCGGCCCAGGTTATTCGGTCGGACGTGTTTCCGCGATCGGACAGGGGATCGCAAGACTGGGCGGAGGTGACATAGACCTTGTTCTCCTGAATTGGGATTGGCCGAAACTGTCGCCCGTCGCTCGAGAAGAGCGCGAAGAGCTTCTGAAGGCGGCGGCCAGCCTCCCCGCGCCCGTTCCCGTTGTGGCTTTGACCGGGGATGGTCGACGGGAAACAGCCATGGAGATCATCGGACAGGGGGCTTACGACTTCTTTGTCCAGCCTTTGGATGTCCTCGAACTCAAGTTGGTGATTGACCGTGCTCATCGCATGGTGACCCTGGCGCGCGACTTGGCCGAAGCGCGGGGATTTGCCGCACTCAGTCACTTGGGAAGCATGGTCGGCAACTGCAAGAGCATGCAGCGGGTCTACGACCTGATCACGAAGGTGGCGGGCGTCTCCACCACGGTTCTGCTGCGTGGGGAGAGCGGCACCGGCAAGGAGGTAGTGGCCAGGACGATTCACCGTCTGAGCCCGCGAGCCAACAAAGCCTTCATGGCGTTTTCGCCTTCCGCCCTGCCCGAGACGCTGATTGAAGACGAGCTGTTCGGTCATGAGAAGGGGGCGTTCACCGGCGCGGCGCAGGTCCGCCGGGGCCGTTTCGAAGAGGCCCAGGGCGGCACGGTGTTTCTCGACGAAATCGGCGACCTGCCCATGCCCATGCAGGCGAAGTTGCTGCGCGTGCTGCAGGAGCGGTCCCTGGAGCGCCTGGGCTCGAGCGCGCCGGTGCAGGTGGATATACGCCTGATCTGCGCGACGAACCGGGACCTGGAGAAGATGGTTCAGGAGGGAGCCTTCCGGCAGGATCTTTATTTCCGGATCTCGGTCTTTCGGATTGACTTGCCTCCGCTCCGGGAGCGGCGCGACGACATCGCCCTGCTGGCTGAGCTTTTTTGCCGGCAATTCGCCGAGGCTCACAAGAAGAACATCCGTGGTTTCACCCCGGGATTCGTGAGCGCGTTGGTGCGCCACGGCTGGCCCGGCAATGTGCGCGAACTCCAGAACGTCATCGAGCGCAGTCTGATTCTGAGTGACGGCCCGCAGCTCGGAGTTCAGGACCTTCCGCCGGAGTTCAACAAGTTCGGGATTCCGTCGGAAATCCCCTCGGGATCGTTCCACGAAGCCGCACGGCAATTCAAGCGGGAGATGGTCCTGGCGGCGCTACGGGCGAGTTCCGGCAACCGGATGAAGGCGGCGCAGGGGTTGCGGATCAGCCGGTCCTACCTGCACCGGTTGCTCAAGCAGCTCAACATTCCCACCGAGGAGACCAACGCTGAAGAGTGACTCGCGAAAGGGAGGACAATCTGCTCCTTGCTGCCGAGGCGGCCTTATTTTGAGCGCCGTGGCAAGCCAAGGCGGTCCGTTTCGTCGCGCCGGGGACCGCACTCGTTCCCCCGGGGAGGTGGTGCCGGATGGCGCGTGACATCCTACGCAAGGTCTTTTCGTTTCCAGTGGCCCTCGGCTCCATCGTGGTCCTCTGGGTGTGTATGGGGGCCAGCTATTCGGTTTGGGACGCGGATATCTGGTGGCACCTCCGCAACGCTGGATACCTCTTTACCCACCTCAAATTCCCGGCCACCGACATGTACTCTTTCACGGCCGCCGGTCATCCCTGGTTGAATCACGAATGGCTGGCGGAGGTCCCGTACTACCTGGCTTGGCGTGCAGGCGGCGTGCGGGGGCTCTATGCGCTCTTCCTTTCACTGCTCATCGTGATCCACCTCGCTATTTTCTATTGGGCATCCGAACAGAGCAGGAATCTGAAGGCGGCCTTCCTGGTCGGTTGCTCCTCGGTTTTCCTGACGAAAGTCTCCTTTGGACCGCGAACGATCCTCTTCGGATACATTTTCATCATTCTTCTTCTGCTGATCCTGAGTCGTTACCGCGCCACGGGGAAGGCTCCGCTCTGGGTGCTTCCTCCCTTGTTCTGCCTCTGGATCAACACGCACGGGTCCTGGCTGCTGGGATTGTTCCTCCTCGGGGTCTACATCGTGACCGGACTCGTGGCAGGGAGCTGGGGGCGCATCGATGCCGTGCGTTGGACGCCGCAGCAGTTGCGTCGGCTGCTCCTCGCCGCCGGCGCGTCGGTGGCGGCCCTGTTCGTGAACCCTTTCACTTATCGGCTGGTCTACTATCCCTTCGACCTGATCTTTCGTCAGAAGCTGAACATCCAGTACGTTGATGAGTGGGCTTCCGTGGATTTCAGCGATGCGCGGGGGAAAGTGGTCTTGGTCCTGCTGGCGGTGATTCTCCTCGGGGCTCTGCTCAGTCCTCGCCACTGGCGGCTTGAGGAAGTGGCCCTCGGCGCGTTCGCATTGTATGCCGGACTGATACACATCCGCTTTCTGTTCCTCGCCGCGATCCTTCTTGCCCCGATATTGGCCAAGCTGCTGGATTTCATCCCGCCTTATCGGCCGGAGATCGACAAACCCCCGCTCAACGCCGTGGTTTGCGCAACCATCCTCCTGATCGTGGTGTCTCGATTCCCGACGCGCGCCGACCTGGACACCGCCGTGGCCCAGCGGTACCCTGCCAACGCCCTCAACTACGTGAAGGCCCACGCTCTCGAGGGAAACTTCTTCAACCGCTACATGTGGGGTGGATACATGATCTTGTTCCATCCGGAGTTGAAGACCTTCATTGACGGGCGCACCGACATCTTCGAGTACACCGGCGTCTTGAAGGACTACCTCGACGCGGAACTGATGAAGGGTTCACTCCAGATCCTCGACAAGTACCGCATCCACTACGTGCTAACGTCGCCCGAACTCCCGATGTCCTATCTCCTGAGCAATACTCCCGGCTGGAAGATGGTTTTCCGCGATCAGGTCACCATGATCTTCGAACGGTCCTCGACATGCCCGGAGGGCTTGCGGGGGAGTCTGCCGGCTCGTAGCTCGGTTCAGATCAGCCCAAGGTAGGCTGTCAGGCTGGTCATGGGATTACGCCGGCGGGTCTTTTCCGATGCTCAAGGTTCTTAAACTGTAACTCGTGCTACCTCTCGTGGTGGGGGCCTTCGTGGCAGCGCTGCCGATTTCGACGCTGGGGGATTGCAGGCTTTCTTTCACGGAGAGCACGCCCCCTGGCGAGCCGACTCGTAGGTCGTCGCAGGCTAGCTTTTCTTGCTTGCTTCGACTCCTGAAACAACCGATTATCCTCTGCCAGGATTCGGTCTCCACCGGCTAGGCCATTGAGGGAGGTACGTCTGGATGTTGTCGCCTCTTTCAAGGCAGTTGGGAATCCTCGAGTGCAGGCTCCTGAGCACGGGCCATTTGCCCTCTCACGTGCTTGGGGGATGAATGCCATTTTGGGAGGTCGACTGGATGCCGCACGAAAGGCTCCGCAGGGTCTTTCCTTTCCATCTGGCTCTTGCGTCGATCATCGCCTTGTGGGTGTACATCGGGGTAGGCAGTGATGTGGCGGAACCCGATTTATGGTGGCACCTGCGCAACGCCGAATACCTGTTCACGACCCTGAAACTCCCTCAAGCGGACCTGTATTCCTTCACGGCCCTGGGTCAACCCTGGATTAACCACCAGTGGTTGGCGGAGATTCCCTTCTATCTCGCGTGGCGAGCGGGAGGCCTGATGGGAATTTACTTGTTATCTCTGGCGCTTTGCGAGCTCAACCTGCTGGGCATTTTCTATATTGCCTGCAAAGCGAGCGGGAACCCCAAATCGGCTTTTCTGGTGACTTGCCTTGGCATACTCTTGACGAAGGTTTCGTACGGCCCGCGCACGATCCTGTTCGGATATCTCTTTCTGCTCCTTCTGCTGCTCATCCTGTGGCGCTATCGCTCGTCGGGCCGGGCTCCCTTATGGGTTGTTCCGCCACTGTTTTGCCTGTGGATCAACACTCACGGTTCATGGCTTTTGGGCTTGATTGTCTTTGGCATCGTTGTTGCCTCCGGGCTTGTGGACCGGAACTGGGGGCGGGTGGAGGCCGTGCGCTGGAGTCCGGGGCAGTTACGATCTCTGCTCATCACGGGCGCTGCGTCGGTCGCGGCACTATTTGTGAACCCTTACGGGTATCGGCTGGTCTTCTACCCCTTTGACATGGCGTTCCGTCAGAAGTTGATGGTTGCCTCTATTGAGGAATGGGCTTCCGTCGATTTTAACGATCCGCGCGGGAAGATGATCATGTTCCTGCTCGCCTGGATCTTTCTGAGCACACTCTTCAGCCGGGCGCGGTGGAAGCTGGAAGAAGTAGCGCTTGCCGCCTTGGGCCTTTACGCCGGCCTGACGCACGTCCGCTTTCTTTTCTTGGCCGCCATTCTCCTGGCTCCTTTTCTGGCCAGGACGCTGGACGCCCTGCCCGCCTACCGACGTGAAGTCGACAAACCCTTGCTCAACGCCCTCATCTTCGGCATGGTGCTGGTGATTGCGGCCCGCCTATTCCCGTCGCGGGCAGACTTGGACCAAGCCGTGGCCCACCGGTTCCCGGTCGCCGCGCTCTCCTTCGTGAAATCTCACGGGTTACCCGGGCGCGTCCTCAATCGGCATATGTGGGGGGGATTCCTGATTTGGTATTGTCCGGAGGTTAAGACTTTCATTGATGGCAGAACAGACATCTTTGAGTATACTGGTGTCCTGAATGACTATTTGGATTTTGAAGGCGTGAAAGGCGCACTGAGAGTTCTCGATAAATACCGGATTCGCTATGTTCTGACCTCGCCAGATTCCCGGATCGCGTATCTCCTAGGGAACATTCCGGGGTGGAAGATGATCTTCCGCGATCAGGTCGCCATGATTTTCGAAAGGTCCTCGGCCCTCCCGGAGAGTCCGCCCACGGGTCCCCCCGCCGGGGGCTCAATGTAGGCGTGGTACTCCCTCGGGACACTCGAGACCGTCACGGCCCCGAGGGCGGGTATTGATTTCCGATGCTCAGTCTTTTTTAGGCGGAAGAGATGTAATTGGGCATGCGCAAGGATTCCGTTTCTCTCAGGACTGAGCCGGTCGAGAAGGTTAGAGGATCTTCGATCCTCGAGCACTGGCCTCTCTTGGTGGCGCTCGCCGCTCTGCTGTTGACGGTTCTCGCCCTCCTCGCCGTGTCTCTCCACCGGACACAAGGCCGTCTGATCTATGCGCTCGACGATGCGTACATTCACATGGCCATGGCCAAGAACTTTGCCGAGCATGGCGTCTGGGGTGTCACCTCGCACGGCTTCACTTCGACTTCCTCGGGGCCGCTGTGGACCCTGCTCTTGGCCGGGGTGTACGCGCTGACGGGTGTCAACTCGGAGAGCCCGTTCATTATGAACCTGCTTTCTTCCTGTCTCGTGCTGTTCATCGCATACGCGATCCTGCGCGCACGCGGATTGCCCCCCAGCACGATTTTGCTCGCTCTCCTCGCCGTAATCCTAGTGACCCCTTTACCGGCTCTGATCTTTGGCGGCATGGAGCACACCTTGCAGACCGCGCTGACGCTAGGCGCTGCTTTTCTCGCCGCCCGCATCCTCTCCGCGGCGGAACCGCGCAACGAGCGCAGGCTCTACTTCTGGCTCCTGAGCTTGGCGCCTCTCATCACTTCAGTGCGGTTCGAAGGGATGTTCTTCGTCTTTGTGGTATCGGTAGGCTTTGTTCTGCGCAGGCAGTGGCGGCGTGGCCTTCTGTTAGGTCTCTTGGGACTTCTGCCGGTCGCAGCCTACGGAGTCGTCTCAAGGCTGCATGGCTGGCCTTGGCTTCCCACGAGCGTCCTCTTGAAGTCCGGCCTCATATATGCGGCCAGCCCGAACTTGGTCATTGAGACCCTAAAGCATTTTGGTTTCATCAACCTCGTCGAGGGCAAGCACTTGGTCGCCCTGCTGATTTTGGCGGCGCTGCTCGACGTTGTGGGGAGAAGGAGAGGAGAACAAGCCTGGAACGCGGAGCAAGTCATGACCGGAATCTTCGTCGGGGCCGGGATCTTGCACCTGGCATTCGCGCGAGTGGGATGGTTTTATCGGTACGAAGCTTACCTCGTTGCGCTGGGCGTTTTGGTGGTTGCCTGTCGATTTGGCTTCTTGTTCACAGCCCTGGTGGAGCCCACCGCTCCTCATTCGCGTCCACGCACGTTGTCGGAGGCGGCCGGGGTGTTCGTGCTGGTCATGGCACTTTTCTTCTGCCTGGTCAGAGGGGGTACGGCGCTCAGGGACATTCCGCAGGCCGTCACGAATGGGTTTGAACAGGATTATCAGATGGCTGCCTTCGTCAGGCGTTATTATCAGTGCTCGTCAGTAGCATTGAATGACATCGGCGCGGTCAACTATCTCGCTGACATCCATTGCCTGGACTTGTGGGGCCTGGGCAGTCCCGCAGTCGCCCGGCTGCGAATGCGGGGCAGTTACGGCAGGGAAGAGATCGCGAGGCTCGCGATGGGCGCGGGAGCCCGCGTTGCCATCATCAATGAACCCTATTTCAGCGCCATAGGGGGTATGCCGCCCGAATGGATAAGAGTCGGGCAGTGGCAGATCCACAACAGGCTACTCAGCGCCGATACAGTTTCGATTTACGCTGTTGATCCATCTGAGGCGAGACCACTGCAGGCTCATCTGGCCGAATTCTCCCCAGAGCTTCCGCCAGACGTTGTGCAGAGCGGCTTGTACATGCAGCATGTCCGGCCGAACCGCTAAAGAGAGTCGCGCAGGAAGCGACGCGGATGGCGTCCAGCCCACGCATTGGACGCATCTGCGGCGAGACGGCGGTCCAGGCCTGAAGTCGAAACATGATTGAGGGCTTTTATCAGTGCAGCGGGTGAAGAGCGGAGGGTGGAGGAGCCTCGGCGTGATCCTCAAGGAGCTTTAGCGAGTGACCAAGTTTCGGACCTTCACGGCGTTCCTCCCGTTCCGTAAGCATCTCGTGCTTGGAATCTTGGTGTTGTTGCTCGCAGGCACTTTCGCCGCGTGGCACGTGAGCGAGTGGCCGGTGCGGCTGCGCTATCCGGGCGACCTGGGTCTTGTTGAAGGCGTGCCGATGGCGGAGATGCTGCACCTTCGGCAGGGTGTTCCCATCTACGCGCCGCCGACGCCTCAAAGATTCGATGCGGCCATCTACGGTCCACTGTATTTCTTACTCGGTTCGAGACTCGTCAACCCCGACGAGCCTGCCTATTTTCCTCTCCGCGTGCTTTCTCTGTTTGGCACGCTTGGTTGCGCAGCGGGATGCGCCCTGCTGGCGTTCTGGATTTCCCGGAGTTACTTTGCCGCCTTGCTGGCCCCGCTCATCTTCCTCTCCTACGGATTCGTCACCACGCACGGCATCTCAGCCCGTGCCGATCTGGTGGCTTTGCTTCTCTTCTTCAGCGGGTTCCTGATCGCCTATCGGTTCAGGCGCAGTCGTGCGCTGCTGGCTGCGATACCTTTTATGGTGCTGGGCGTTTACTACAAGCAGCAGTTTGTGGCGGGGCCTTTGGCCGTTTTCCTCTTTCTGCTCCTGGGGAAACGCTATCGTTTGGCGGCGGAATTCGCCGGCCTGATGGCGCTCGGCGGGCTTGGTTTACTGGCGGTATTCGAATGGGTGGTTTTCCGCGGCCAGGGGTTCCTTCGCCATTTCGTGCTCTACAACATGCTGCCCTTCTCCTGGTTCAAGTTCTCATTGGGCGGGTGGCAGTTGGGGTTGATGTTCTTCGTTCCCT
The DNA here is from genome assembly GCA_020072905.1 of Terriglobia bacterium. Taxonomy (GTDB): domain Bacteria; phylum Acidobacteriota; class Terriglobia; order UBA7540; family UBA7540; genus JAIQGB01. The sequence continues at coordinate 10,437 of JAIQGB010000050.1, forward strand.
TGCTGCTGGCACTGGAATTCCTGCGCGTGCAGCGCGACAAGCTCCTCGGTTGCTATCTGGGCTGCACTGTCTTCCTCAGCGTTGTCACCTCGGCGCGGCCGGGCAGTGACAGCAATTATTTCCTCGAATGCGCTCTGGTGTTAAGCGTGCTCGTAGCGGCACTGCTGGCCCGCAATCTCTCCGGGCCCACGGGGATCTCCGAGATGTTAGTCTTGCTGGCCGTCATGCTCTTCTTTGCCCAATGGTTCGCGCCCGCCGCCCCGCGAGCGGAGGACTTCAAGCGTGATCGGGCGGTGCAGGAGTTCTTGCGGGGCAACTTCCCGCGCCACGCGCGGGCGCTGGGATACTACCCCGGAGACCTCTTGCGAGCCGGTCTTGACACACCGGTGAGCGATCCCTTTCAGTACTCCCAGTTGGTCTTTCAGGGCAGGGTACCGGACCGGGACTTGCTCATTCAGCTTCACGAGCGGCGTTTCGCGGTTGTCGTGATCCACTTCGAGCTGCGCGACGAAGGTGTCGCCCGGCGAAGAATCGATCGTCTCCCAGATGCCTGGAGGGAGGCCATTCTCCAGAACTATCAATTGATGACGAGCATCGAAATGCCCGCACAGGAAAGGTTATTGCCCGAAGACCGATTCTACGTGTGGGTCCCGCGTGCGGGGGGCGCCCCCGTCGCTTCGTCTGAGGGGGGTGCGATTAGACCGTGACTCTCCAAAGCAACAAGCCCCTCTCCAACAGAAAGGGGGCATTCCTCGCGATTGCAGCGCTGTTGCTCGCGGGTTCTTTCGCCGCGTGGCACGTGGGCGACTGGCCGGTAAAGCTTCGCTATCCCGGTGAGCAGAATTTCGCCGAAGGCGTCCTGCTCGCGGAGATGGTGCACCTCCGGCTGGGCGTTCCCATCTATGCGCCACCGTCACCCGAAAGGTTCGATGCGGCGAACTACGGCCCCCTGTATTTCTTGCTCGGGTCGAGACTCATCGATCCGGACCAGCCCGCCTATTTGCCCCTCCGCGTGCTTTCTCTGTTGGGCACGCTCGGTTGCGCAGCGGGATGCGCCTTGCTGGCGTTTTGGATTTCGCGGAGCTATTTCTCCGCCGTGCTGGCCCCGCTCATCTTCCTCTCCTACGGACTCGTCACCGCGTACGGCATCTCAGCCCGCGCCGATTTGGTTGCGATGCTTCTATTTTTCACCGGCTTTCTGATCGCCTATCGATTCAGGCAGAGCCGGGCGCTGCTGGCCGCAGCCCCTTTCATGGTTTTAGGCGTTTACTACAAGCAGCAGTTTGTGGCGGGGCCTTTGGCCGTTTTGCTCTTTTTGATCTTGGAGAAGCGCTATCGTCTGGCGCTGGAATTCTCCGGCCTCCTGGCGCTTGGTGGTTTGGGTTTACTGGCAGTCTTCGAATGGGTAGTTTTCCCGGAACAGACGTTTTTCCGGCACATCGTTGTCTACAACATGTTGTGGTTTTCCTGGCCCAGGTTTTGCGTAGGGGCAGGGTTCTGGGGATTAATGTTCCTGGTCCCGTTGTTGCTGGGGCTGGAATTCCTGCGCGTGCAGCGCGACAAGCTTCTTATTTGTTATGTGGGTTGCGCCGCCGTCCTCAGCCTTCTCATGGTGGGGAGGCCGGGGAGTGATAGCAATTACTTCCTCGAATGCGCTGTGGTGCTGAGCGTGCTGGTGGCGGCCCTCGTGGCCCGCTATCTCTCCGGCCCCATGCGGATTTCCGAGATGTTAGTCTTGCTGGGGGTTATGCTCCTTTTTGCCCAACAGTTTTCACCTGCTGCGCCGCGGGGGGATGATTTCGCGCGCGACCGGGCGGTGCAGCAGTTCCTGCGGAGGGACTTCCCGCGTCACGCGCGGGCGCTGGGATATTTCCCCGGCGACCTCTTGCGGGCCGGATTTGACACTCCTGTTACCGACCTCTTTTTGTACTCCCAACTGGTCTTTCAAGGGAGGTTACCGGACCGGGATTTGTTGATTCCGCTGCGCGAACAGCGTTTTGCGGTTGTGCTGATTCACTTCGACCTCCGCGACGAGGGCATCGCTCGGCACGGACTCGATCGCATTCCGGACTCCTGGCGGGAAGCCATTCTTCAGAACTATCGCTTGATGACGATCATCGAGATGCCCCGCCCTGAGTTATTGCCCGAAAACCGGTTCTACGTGTGGGTTCCGCGGGTGGACCCTCAACGGTCAAGCGCGCAGTCGACGCCATAGGAGGGGAAGTTGCCGGTTCGAAGGGAAATGCTCTGGGGAGCTGCCTCGCTGCTTCTCGTGGGACTCTTTGCAGGCTTGCAAATCTCCACCTGGCCGGCCCGGCTGAGCTATCCAGGCGAGCAGAACGACGAGGGGATTGCCTTCTTTGAAACGCTGCATTTGCGGCGCGGAGTGCCGATCTACGCCCAGCCCTCGCCGGGAAGATTTGATGGTGCCGTATATGGACCGCTGTATTACCTGCTGGGCGCGCGCTTGATCGATCCCGAGGAACCGACATACTTCCCGCTTCGCTTACTTTCGGTCCTTGGTACTCTAGGCTGCGCAGCATGTTCGGGTCTGCTGGCCTTCTGGCTGACGCGCCGGCGTCGGGCGGCAGTCATGGCCCCCCTTGTGTTCCTGAGCTATGGGTTTGTGGCTCGTTTCGGGACCTCAGCGCGGTGTGATGTTGTCGCGTTGTTTCTCGTCTTCTTAGGCTTTGTACTCGCCTATCGGTATTTTGAAAGACGCCAACTCTTCCTTGCTATCCCGATAATGCTCCTGGGGCTCTTTTATAAGCAGCAGTTTGTGGTGGGACCGCTGGCAGTGGTTCTGACGCTCGTCCTGACGAAGCAATACCGGAGGGCTGGGCTGTTCGTCGGGTTGTTCGGGCTGGGCGGGCTGGCGCTCCTTGGGGTTTTCCAGTTCGTGGTGTTTCCCCGCCAAGCGTTCCTGGACCACTTCGTGTCTTACAATGCTGCTGGAGCGTCGTGGACCCAGTTTAAGTATGCAGGGCTGATGTATCTCGGGATCGTACTCCTCGTTCCGATCATTCTGGGGTTGGAATTCCTGCGGACGCATCCGAGCAGGCTGCTGCTTTGTTACCTCAGCTTATCAGTTGTCGTCAGTCTGCTGACGGCGGCAAGGGTAGGTAGCGACACCAATTACTGGTTTGAGCCAGTGCTGATCCTCAGCACACTCGTGGCGGGGCTTGTGGCAGAACGGAGTGACGGCCCCAGGAGGGCTCCTGAAGTCGTGTTTCTCTTGGGCATTACCCTCTTTTTGGCACGATTCTTCACCCCACCCGGCCCGCAACCGAAGGATTTCGAGGCGGATCGGGCGGTCCAGGCGTATCTGCGCCGCACCTTTCCACGCGGCACTCCGGCGCTGAGTCATTACGCGGGAACCCTGGGGCGGGCGGGACTGGACCTGCCGATCTCGAATTTGGATCAATATCGTTTTCTGCTGGCCCAAGGGAAACTCCCGGAACGAGAGGTGCCGGCTGAGCTTGATCAGTGCCGGTTCAAGGTAATCCTCTTGAATTTCGAGTTGGGACCGGCGGAAAATCCGAGACCGAACATATCGGACATACCTGAGTCTTGGGTGCGGGCGATCCTCGCGAATTATCGGCTGGCGGCCAGCCTGGACATGCCGGACACGGAGAAGGTCCGGCCGGACGATCGTTTCTACGTCTGGGTTCCGCGAAGGAACCGGCCGGATTCGGGTGCGGGGGCACATCGGTAGGAGGGGGCGTTGACGGTTCGAAGTGAGTCTCTGGGCGGGCTTGTGGTGCTTCTTTTCGCAGGACTTTTCGCCGCGTCCCAACTCGCCACCTGGCCCAACCGCCTCCGCTATCCGGGAGAGTCGAACTACGTTGACGGGATGCGCCTCGTCGAGATGCTCCACCTGCGGCAAGGTGTTCCGATCTACGCTTTGCCTTCTGCCGAGAGGTTCGATGCGGCGATTTACGGGCCGCTCTACTACCTGCTGGGTGCGCGCCTCATTGATGCCTCCGCGCCGGCATATTTACCCCTCCGCTTGCTCTCCGCTCTCGGCGCGTTGGGCTTGGCGGCGGGCTGCGGCCTGCTGGCCTTCTGGCTAACGCGAAGCCCTCTCGCCGCCACGCTCGCGCCCCCACTCTTTCTCAGTTACGCCCTCGTGACCCGCCACGGCACCTCGGCGCGAAGCGACATGGTGGCACTCTTCCTGGTGTTTACTGGGTTCCTGGTAGCATTCCGGTTCCAGGGGGACCGGCGGATTCTGCTCGCCTTACCCTTCATGTTATTGGGCTTCTTTTATAAGCAGCAATACGTCGCGGGACCAGTCGCGGTCCTTCTAGTACTAGTCATCGAGAAGAGGTACCGCACGGCTATGTGGTTTCTGGGGCTTCTCATCTCGGGTGGACTGGCATTGCTCGCTCTCTTTCAGTTCGTGATATTTGCGGGACAAGCTTTTCTTTCGCACTTTATCCTTTACAACGCCGTCGGATTCAGTTGGCAGCAACTCAAATATGCCGGGCTCTTATATGCTGCGGTGGTATTGCTTTTGCCCGTTCTCCTTGGACGCACATATTTGCGGAAACATCCCAACAGAATGATGCATTCCTATTTGGCTGTTTCGATCGTCCTTAGCCTGATTACGGCGGGAAAGGTAGGGAGCGGCTCTCATTATTGGTTCGAGCCGCTGCTGATTGTCAGCGCGCTTGTTGCGGCTCTGGTTGCGGAGCGCATTGAGGGCTTCGGAAAACCGGGCGGAATGGTGCTTCTTTTGGCCTCCGTCCTCGTTTTGGCGCGAGTCTCCTCGGCGCCATCCCCTACTCCGCGGGATTTGGCACGGGACCAGGCGATCCAGGCATATCTCCACCGGAGATTTCCTCCTGGCACGCCGGCACTCAGCCACTGGGCAGGCGACATGGCCCGGGCGGGGCTGGACCTTCCGGTTTCCGACTCTGACCAGTATCGATATTTGGTGCGAGAGGGGATCCTCTCCGACCAGCCGCTGCTCGACC
>JAIQGB010000051.1 GCA_020072905.1 Terriglobia bacterium
GGCTTGACCCCGGCACGACTTCAGCACTGGAAGTCCGAATGCTCCGAACACTTGCGTGCGGGCGCGTGGGGGAGTATGCTCAGACTCGCTCGCAGTGTGGGCGACCGCGCTTCTCGGACTCGAAGTCTGAGTTTCTGATCGTATTGGCCCATATCCCAGATTCGACTGCCTGCTCAAGGAGCCGCTTGTGCCAACGATACCGTTTGCCCGGGCCGCGCGTATGGTGGCGCGAGGGACGCGGAGTTTTGTCACAGAGCGGCCTTTGGTCGTTTCCTTCGAGGTGACGCACTCCTGCACAGCCAACTGCCAGCACTGTGACAAGGGCGGCATCAAGCCGGAGCCTCCGGGACTGCTCAAGGCTGACGATTACGGGCGGCTGCGCGCGCAGCTCAAGCCCCTGGCCGTTCAGCTTTCAGGGGGCGAACCGCTGCTGCGCAAGGACATTGAGGAGATCGTCCGCGCCGTCAAGGAGCCAAGTGGCCTGCCCTACACCATCCTGGTCACCAACGGACGGCTGCTCACTGAGGCGAAGTATCTCGACTTGCGGCACCTGGGCGTCAACCAGTTTTCGATTTCCATGGACTTCCCCGATGAACGCCACGACCAGTTCCGCCGCTCGCCCGGACTCTTCAACCATCTCTCGGACATTGTCCCGAAACTTGCCCGGCACGGTTTCGGCGACGTCATCCTGAATACCGCGATCACGCGCGAGAACCTGCCCACGCTGCGCGCCGGCTACGAAAAGGCCCGCGAGTGGGGCGTGCAGATTTCCTACAGCGCCTACACTCCGTTGCGCACCGGAAGCCTGGATCACTACATCAGCTCGCCCGAAGACCTGGAACTACTCCGCCGCACTATGGACGAACTGCTTGAACTGCAGGCCAAGAACGGCCACATCACCAATTCGCCCTGGACCCTGTCGGGAACCTACAACTTCTACAAGACTGGCAACATTCCAGGTTGCCAGGCGGGCCGGCGCTTCCTCGTGGTGAAACCCGATGGCGGCCTGCGGCCCTGCTCGATGTTCGAACCGACGTATGGTTCACAGAAGGAAATCCTTGAGAGGTTCGTCGCGCACAATGACTGCGGCGGCTGCTATGTCTCCATCCGCGCTTATCTCGACGCTTCCTTCTGGACGCTTCTCAAAGACAACGTCCGCACCCGCGTCCTCCGCCGCAACGCCCACGCGCAGACTTGCTGATTGGGCGCGCTCAGCGACCCTTGCCACGATCCCCATTCGGGCCGAACCGCAGAATTCAACTGCTGCCGAGACGGACAGAGCACAATTGAATGCTAGGGGAAAATCTCAATGGTGGTCCCGATGGGCACGAGCCGCCAGATCTCTTCCATCTCCTCATTAGTGACGGCGATACACCCGTCAGTCCAGTCGGATAGAGTGTGTGCGCTGCCTAGCCACCCGAATTCCTTTCCCAAGCCGTGGATCATGATGGCTCCCCCCGGGCTCATCCCCAGCTGGCGAGCTCGCTTCCCGTCGTCCGCATTTGGATAGGAGATGTGGAGCGCAAGATAGAACCTGCTCTTGGGATTCCTGGAGTCGATCTTGTATTCGCCTTCGGGAGTCTTATGATCTCCTTGCACCCGTTTGGGCCCGACCGGCTCTCCGCCCAAGGCAATCTTGTAAGTTTTCAAGACCTTTCCCTTGCTCATCAACTCCATGGTCCGTCGCTTTTTGTAAACGAGAATTCGATCCGCCGTCTCTTTCGGGGCGGTTCCCGCCAAGGCACGAGTGTGCTTGTCGCTCGAAGCACCAAGTGTCAACGACATGACCCTCGGCAGGGCGGCGATCACGACGCTCGCGAGCACCGCGGAGATGAGGTAGGTCGTATGCAGACGCATCGACATGGGGGTCTTGCCACCACACTGGTCTCAGGGCAGGCGGATGGCTGGGGCGGACCTGAGGAGACCACGGCTATTTCTTGGAAGACGCGGCGCCGGATTTAGATGACGCCGGCAGCCACGAACCAAAGACCAGGTTCAGCCACTTCTCGACGCGTTCCGTATCCTGGACGGCCTCCGAGATGGGCCGGTCGCGGAACTTTGTGCCAATACCCTGCTCGAGCGCCAGAACGCAGAAGCCGCGCCGATGTGTCCAGAGCAGCCTGCCCTGTGCGTCCCAGAGCTTGAAGACCGCGGTGGCAGCGGGCACGTGGCCGTCGACGGGTATAGCCGTCAAGAGTGTCAGCGTGCGCGAGGTCCTGCTCGAAACGAGCTGCTGCGTGCCATCCCAAGTGGCCACCTGGGAACGAAAGTTGACCTGCACCTGCTCGACATTTGCTTCGAGGACCGCGTCCACGCGCGTCATGTCCGTGATCTTTTGGATCAGCTTGTCATGCGCGGTGGCGTAGCGAGTGAGGTCCACATTGCCGGTGGCGGGGTCGATCACATCGAGCGTGGATTTCGCTTTCTGCGACCGTTGTTGAATCTCCTCCGCCAGCATGCGGTGCGCGACGAACCACCCCATGTGGCTCTGGAGAAAACCCTCGACGGCGTCGTAAAGGCCATCGGCATTCCCGGCGCTCGAGTTGGGCAGCAAGATGATTTTCTTGATCTGCCCCAGGAACTGGCTCGGCGAGACAAAGGCGCTCTCCGACGGATACTCCAACCACTGGAGTTCATTGACGGGATCGCCCGGGTAATACCACGCCGTGACCTCAGCGCCCACCGCCACCTTTTCGGTGAAGTCCTCTTTGGGCTGGATGGTCACGTCGTTGCCCTTGTTGTCGCGGACAGTCAGGCGCGTCGGTTTAACTTGGGTGAGGATGCCCCTGATTTTCAGCGGTTTCCGGGAGTTCCCGGCGGCCTTCAGTCCGCCCGGCCAGCAGACCACTACGGCACCGACCGCCAGCAGACAAAGTAGGCGTGCCACGATTCGTCGCTTTTCTCGCGGAGTCGACTTTGGAATGTCCAATGCCGCCGCCCTCCTCGGTTTGCCAAGCACCCGCCCACATTGCGGACCACTTTCGGACGGGCCACACGGTCGCCGCGTGGGTGATCAGAACTCTGTGATTCTATTTGCATCCGGCCCCCCTGGCAAGAATGGAAGCCCGGGTTCTGCTTCGGAAGGCAGGTTCGCATTCCGGACACACAAACATCCGCTTGGGGCGTTTCGACTCCTCGCCGCGCCTCGTCCACTCCGCGGAGGTCGTCCGCCTTGGCCTGTCTACGATCGGCTTGGAGGCCGGCAACCCGGGCGACGGAAGGACCTACTTCAGTTCGACCCAGTAACGGCCGAAGTAAAGCCGCGCCGGCTCACCCTTGGCTGTGACGACTTGCAGCGGCTTGGGCTGCGCGATCTTGGTGTCCTTCTTGGCCGCGCATTCGGCGATCTTCGCGCCGGCCTGGTTGTACAGGAAGAACTTCGCGTCCTCGTTGCTGGTGGCCGCAGGCTTGGTGTACCCGAACCCGTAGCTGCCCACGCCCAGCTCGTGGCCGCCCACGGAAAGGCTACCCTCCGTAATCAGCATTCCCTCGTACTTCTGCTGGATCTGAGAACTGTATCCGGTGGTGTCAATCAGCGCGAAAAGGGCACGGGCCCCTGCGGCGGTCTTCACCAGGGCCGCGTTGCGCTTCTGGGTGGGGATGGCGTTGCCTTCCAGGTAAAAGTCCTTGGGCAGGGCCGAATCGAAGGCCTTTCCGGTCACGGCCTCGAAAGCTCCCTGCGCGCGCAGGTGAACCGGTAGGGCGGCGTAGGCCAGGACAACCAGGACCAGTGCCGAGATGCTGGGCCAATACTTTCTCATGGTTTCTCCTCCTCTCAAGAATCTCCGGCCGAGCGCGAAGCGGCTCGGATCACAACTCCAAGCGCAGAGTTTACCATGGCATTCACCCCTCCAAACTGGAATACTCGACGCCTCAAACCGGAAATAGGAGACCCGCTCCACCGCTTGCCTGGGCTGAAATGCCTCGGTAGGATGACGAAATGAAAGGAAGGGACAAAGTGAAAAGTCCTCCCACGGGGCGATTCGGGGAACGAAAAACCGTTCTCAGCCAAAGCCTGCGGGAGGCTGCGCGCGCGGGGAGGATCTCCCCCACACCGCGAAGAATGCCGGCAGCAATCGCTCTTGTGCTCCTGGCCGCGGCCGTGGGCGGTTCCGGCTTCGCTCCGCGCGCTGCGGCGCGAGGCCTCCCCCAGACTGGCGAAGCTCAACGCACTTCCCTGCGCGTTCCGGGATTGAAAGCCCCCGTGTGCGTCTATCGCGACCGTTACGGGATCCCTCACGTCTACGCGCAATCCTCGGAAGACGCCTATTTCGCCCTCGGTTATCTTCACGCCATCGACCGGCTGTTTCAGATGGAACTGTTTCGCCGCCGCGCTTCGGGATCGTTGGCAGAGATCTTCGGCCGCGCCTCGCTCGACGACGATATCTTCGTCCGCCAAATCGGCATTCGCCGCAGCGCGGAAGCTGTGTGGAGAAGTTCGCGTTTGGAGACTGCCATCAAGCTGGAGATCGTGGCCTATTGCGCCGGCGTCAATGCTCGGCTGCACGAACTCGAGAGCCGCGGCTTCCCGGAACCCTTTAAGGGCCTGGGCATCAAGCCCGCCCCCTGGTCGCCGGTCGACGCCATCGTTTTCCCGAAATATATGGGCTGGGACCAGTCCGGGACGGACACCGATGTGTGGATGGGCATGCTGGTCAAGAAGCTGGGTTTGGAGACAGTGGACGAACTCTTTCCGCTCGACCGGCCTTATGAGATTCCAACCGTGGCGGCCGGTTCGCACGCAGGGTCAGCCGCACCGGGGGGCGGCGAAGCAGAAAACGCGCAGTTTCCGGCGGGCTACGAAGAAGCGGCGCGCGCATTACATCAGCGTTTCGTGAGCGGGCGCTTCGGCAGCCAGTTCGCGTTCGGGAGCAACAACTGGGCGATCGACGGGACGAAGTCGGCGACCGGCAAGCCGCTGCTCGCCAGCGACCCGCACCTCGGCCTCTCGCTGCCTTCCATCTGGTACGCGGCTCACCTCGTCGCGCCGGGCCTGAACATCATGGGCGTGACGTTCGCAGGATTCCCTTACGTTATCATCGGACACAACCATCGCGTCGCTTGGGGACTGACCAACATGCAGGCCGACGCCGTGGACTACTTCATGGAGAAGATGGATGGACAGCATCCCCACCAGTACTTCTACAAAGGCGAGTGGCGCAACACTGAAAGGCGCACGGAGGAAATTCCCGTGCGCGGCGAAAAGCCTGTCAGCCTGGAAATCGAGAGCACCGTCCACGGGCCCCTGGTGACAAACCACGGTCTGCGCCTGGCGCTCGAATGGACCGCCCTCGGGCCCACGTTTGAGGTCATGGCACTCGCGCATATCAACCGGGCGCAAAACCTTCGTGAGTTCCGCGAAGCGCTCAAGGACTGGCAAGTTCCGGCGCTGAATATCGCCTACGCAGACGCGGACGGAAACATCGCGATCTTCCCGCACGGCGCGCTGCCCATCCGTAAGCGAGGCTTCGGTCGCTGGCCTGTCGACGGCTCGTCCGGCGACTTCGATTGGGTAGGAACGATCCCGGATCAAGAGCTTCCCTCCGCCGTGAATCCACCCGAACACTTCGTGGCTTCCGCGAACGGCCGGCCCGCCGGCGTCGGATATCCGCACTACCTCGGCTGGATGTGGGACGCCAGCTACCGCACGCGCCGCATCCACCACCTGCTGGGCAGCCCCGAGAAGATCACGATCGAGCAGATGGAGCAGTTCCAGATGGACGTGCACGACGCGGCCGCGGAAGTTTTCGTTCCGGTGCTTCTCCAGGCTTACGACCGGCACCCGTTCGGCGGCGACCGGGTGAAAGTCGCCATCGATGCACTTCGCCACTGGGACTACAATGCGACGCCCGAGAGCCCCGCGCCGACCGTCTGGTGGGCGTGGTTTGACAAGTTCAGCGCAGCCGTCTGGCAGGATGACTTTGAGGCGGCGGGCGTCGAGCTCTGGCCGGCCGCTTGGGGCTTCAGCGGAACGAATCGCCGTCTCCCCATCGTGGAGGTGCTGGAATACTTGACCCGAGAAAATCCCGAGTCGCACTGGTTCGATGACGTGCGAACCCCGCAAAAGGAGACACGGGACGAGATCATGGCAAGGACGTTCATCGCCGCCATTGAACAGCTCGCCAAAGAGCGTGGCCCCACCGCCGCCGATTGGCGCTGGGGCAAGACCAACGTCTTGCGGCTTCGCTCCATCACGCAACAGCCGGCGCTCGATCGCGGCGGGATGGCCGTGCGTGGCGACGGCTTCACGCTCTGCCCCGGCGGCGAGGGCGGCGAAGTGGATGGCGGCGCGTCGTGGCGGATGGTGGTGGAACTCTCCAGTCCCGTGCGGAGCTTCGGCGTTTATCCCGGCGGGGAGAGCGATGATCCCGCAAGTCCTCACTACGACGACTTGGTCAAGCCCTGGGCCGAAGGCCGCTACTCGCCACTCTATTTTTACTCGTCGCCCCGGAAATTTCAGGTAGGGGAAGTCGAGTCCACCCTGGAACTTGAACCGCGGTAGACCTGCGCTTCGCGTCCTCCGCGAGCGTCTGGTTGGGCCCACGGTCGCAAACCGCCGTTGCAATAACGTACGCCTAACGAACCGGAAATGCCATGGTGGTCATCAGGGCGAGCGCGGCCTGCGTCGAGTCGAGACGCGTGTGTTGCACGACGACGGGCACGTTGCTTTCGACGACGAGGGCGAATGGCACTCCCTTCGGAATCGACTGCCCTTCCAGGTTTCGCAGCGAACCAACACGCACGTGCTTGGTCCGCTGGGACGGGCAGCGCGCGAGGAGTTTCTGGATCGGCGGCCGATCCTCAAAATACGCCGCGAAGACTAGCGAAGCTTCGCGTGCGCCGAGGTTCAGCACGCAAGTGGATTCGTGACTCTCCAGCCCGCCAGTACTTTTCTCCGGCAGATAGCAATCCGGCACCAACCACATTCTTTCGCCCGCACGACGTTTGCGCATTGTCTGTCTCCTCATTTCGGCGCTCCCTCTGGCGAGATCAGAGCCCCTCCGGACGAAACGCCTTGAGGATCGCATCGAGGTCGATCTTTTCCTTCGGGCCGATAATGCGTCCGCCGGGCCGTGGCGCCACTTGTTGCCTGCCTTTCATGAAGGTCACGCGGTAGAGCTCCGCGAAGGGGAAATCGGGCGCCGGCCCGCCTTGTCCTCCCACCGTCTCCGCGCCCAGGCGAACGTTCTCGATCATCCGCGCCGGGTGGCGCACGTGATAGGGATTGCGCAAAACCTCTCCGCCGTGCTCGGCGGTCGCCATGACCAGAATCGCCTCGGTTTCAGCCGAGACGCCGACCATCAGATCCGCTTGCGAATTCTCATGCCAGAATTCCGTTTCGACAAAAGGCAGCGGGTCGCGCCTCGTGCGTTCGAGATAGGCGCCCAGCGCGTCCACAGCGAGGTAGTGCGCGCCGATGTGCGTGGTGTTCCAGTCTTCGGCGTGAGGTGCGAAGACCACGTCCGGCTGGAGTTTCGCGAAGGTCTGCGAGAGTGTCTCGACTTTCTGCGCCCATTCGTCGGGCCGCCCCGCCCGCGTCTTGAGGTTGACGTTGTCGAATCCCGCCGGACGTTGCGGAATCACCAGATCGAACCCCAGCACCCGACAGGCGGATTCAAGTTCCTTCCGCCGCCGCGCTCGCTGGCTCAAATTGCTGCCGAAGGTGATGGCACAGTCCGTCACGCGGGCACCCGCCTCCCGCCGCAGGCGAAGCGGCAGAGCGCCGATCAAGGCTTCGTCATCCGGGTGAGGCGAGCAGACCACGACACTCAGCGCGTCTTGCGCCGGCGGCGGCAAGTCAGGCGGCGCAAGCTCCAGAGGTGACGGCCCAACGGGAATTCCCTTCCCCTCCACGAGCGTCTTTTCTACATCCTCCACAAACTGCCGCCACGCCGCCGCACGGGATGTCCAAGCTGCAGACTGTTCGTTCGCCATTCTTATGCCCCCATCAGGACTTTGGTGTGTGAGAGGCGGTATGCTAAGCCAGTCCGAAGAAAAATGAAAGCCGCCCGCGCTGTGAGGTGACCCAACCGGAACTTGATGCGCAGAAGCCCCAGAAACAAAGATACCCTCGCAAGTCGCCCGAGTTCTGGGTACAATGTGCGTCCGCCATTCGTAAGCGAATTCGATGTGAGGTGAAGCATGTTGAAACGCTCGCTGCTGATTCTCGCCCTCCTCTCCTTCGCAACCGTCGCGGCCGGCGCCGAGGAGGGCGGATGGAAACAACTCTTCAACGGCAAAGACCTGACGGGGTGGAAACACGTCGGGCCCGGCGGGATGACCGTTGAAGATGGCCTGATCAAAACCCACGGCGGCATGGGCCTGCTCTATTGGACGGCCGGCAAAGTCGGCGACTGCCAGATCCGCTTGGTCTTCAAGATGCGTGACCACAACGACAACTCCGGCGTCTTCATTCGCATTCCCATCGAGCCGCGCGAAGAATGGATGCCGGTCCACTATGGCTACGAAGTGCAAATCGATAACGAACCGGAAAAGTCCAATGAGGACGAATACCATTACACCGCCACGCTGTATTCCCTGACCAAACCAATGGCCAAGGCCGGCAAACCTGGGCCAGAATGGAACACCATGGAGATCACCCTCGATGGGCCGCGCACCATCGTCACCGTGAACGGCCAGAAGGTGACCGACTACACCGAAGGCCAACCGGTGCCGGAGCGGAAGTTCGATTTCGAGCCGCAGCGTGGCAGCCGGCCTCTCCAAGGCTGGTTCGGACTGCAGAATCACAGTGACAACGACATCGTCTTCTTCAAAGAAGTCGCTATGCGACCGCTCAAGAAGTAGGGAGCGGGGCACCAAAGGTTTTGATGGTAGACCAGATGAACCTCCGAGGTGAGCTATGATCCGACGTTCAGTTCTTTTCTTCGCTCTTGCCCTGCTTGTGGCACTGCCGGCGCAGATGCCGGGCGCGGAATGGAAACAGCTTTTCAACGGCAAAGACTTGACGGGCTGGAAACAGGTCGGCCCCGGACATTTTGAAGTCGAAGACGGCATGCTCAAGACCGTGGGGGGAATGGGCCTGCTCTACTACACGGGCGGCAAAATCGGGAATTCGGTCATCCGGGTCGTCTTCAAAGTGACCAAGCCGGACGACAATTCCGGCGTCTTCATCCGTATCCCCATCGAGCCGCGCGAGGAGTGGATGCCGGTCAATTACGGCTACGAAGTGCAGATTTACGATGCCGGCGACGAGCACCATTGCACGGGGGTGCTCTACTCGCTGACCACGGCCATGGCGCGCCCGTCGAAGCCGGCCGGCGAGTGGAACACCATGGAGATTACCCTCGACGGCCCGCACACCGTGGTCATGCTCAACGGCACAAAGGTCACGGACTACACCGAAGGGCAGCCGGTGCCGGAAAGGACGAAGGAATTCGAGCCTCAGCACGGGAGGCGGCCTAATGAAGGCTGGATCGGAGTGCAGAATCACCCGCACGAGGACAAGTCGGACTCCGGCGTGTATTTCAAGGAAGTAGCTGTGAAGCCGTTGAAGTAATGGCGGCAGCATCGATTGGGACTCGCCTGAACGCTTGCCCCAGGCAACTCCAAGGAGGAGCTATGAGCAGATCCCCTTCTCGTCGCAATTTCCTGCGTGCAGTAGGCGCGGGTGCATTGGCGGCCGGAGTCCCGGCTGCAGCGAAGGCCGCTTCGCCGCCAGCCGAGGAGAGCATGAAGCCGTCCACCAAGGCTCGACTCTTTGTGGGCTGCTGTGCGTATTCCTTTTCAAAGTACATGGAGAGCGGCCGGATGAGCATGGAGGATTTCATCCTCAAGGGCGTGGAACTGGGCGTGCACGGCGTGGACATCACGACCTACTGGCTCAAGTCCACCGAACCGGCCTACCTGGCGGAGCTGCGCCACTTCGCTTACAAGAACGGCATGCCGTTTTCGGGCGCGGCAATTGGCACGAACATGTGCCAGCCGGACCCCACCAAGCGCGCGGAGGAACTGGCGAAGATCAAACAGTGGGTGGACCGCACAGAGCTGCTCGGCGCCTCGCATCTTCGCGTTTTCGGCGGCGAGCTGCCGCCCGGCGCGAGCGACGAGCAAGGCGTCCAGTGGGTGGTGGAAACCATGAAGCCCGCCTGTGATTACGCGGCAACGAAGGGCATCATCCTGGGCATCGAAAGCCACGGCGGAATCACTTCCAAAGCTTCAAACATCGTGGAGATCCTCCGCCGCTTGGACTCGCCTTACGCCGGCTGCAACCTCGACATTAGCAACTTTCCGGAGAACCCCTATCCACAGATCGAGGCCTGCATTCCCTACGCAACACACACGCATGTCCGAGACTTCTACGGCGAAAAGAAGACGCCGCTCGACCTCGACCGCGTCTGGCAAATGTTTGCGAAGGGTGGCTATAAGGGTTACATGTCCGCCGAGTACGAGGGGGAAGAGGACGCCATGACGGGCGTGCCCAAACTGCTCGCCAAGATCAAGCCACTCTGTGAGAAGTATTCCACGGCTTAGCGCCGGGCTGTCATGCGGCAGCATCTTGGACGGCCGTTAACGCTCCTTCTGCCCGACAACAGATGTGGTTTCAGGTTAGACGCAGACGGCGGTCGAGGAACGCGCTGATGCATGCAAAAGCAGGCGCTTCCGAGCTCACGAGCGCCCGGCGCATTCCGCGCAACGAGCCGAGCATCGTTATTTGACACGGAAAGGCGCCAGGCCTACGATTCACAGCGCCAGGAAGCGCATTGATTATGAAGGGAGACCTCATGAAACAAGCCATCATGAACCGCAGGGAGTTTGTGGGAACGCTGGCGGCGACGGCTGCGGTGCTCGAACCCGCCGCGCTCGCACTTGCGAAGCCTCAGGAGCAAAAGGAAGGCTCCGGGATGAAGGTCGGCCTCTATAGCATCACCTATTTGGGCATCTGGTACCGGGGCGACGGGCTCAGCCTCGAGGATGTCATCAAGCGCGCCAAGCAGTATGGCTACGACGGCGTGGAGCTGGACGGCAAGCGGCCGCACGCCAACCCGCTCGATTTGCCCACGGCGCGCTGCCGCGAGCTCCGCCGCATCGCCGACGGCGAAGGCGTCGAAATCTTCGGCGTCGCGGCAAACAACGATTTCTCGAGCCCGATCCCGGAGCACCGCGAATGCCAGATTTGCTATGTGCGCGAGCTGATCCGCGCGGCCGCGGATTTGAACGCCAAGCTGGTGCGCGTGTTTTTTGCCTGGCCAGGCATCACCCAGCATCCCCAAGTTGCCGACTACGAGGTTGCCAAACGCATCTGGGCCTACACGCACAAGCCGTTCACGATGGACGAAGCCTGGGCCTGGTGCCGCGACGGGCTCACCGAGAGCGCGCGCTACGCCGCCGACGCCGGCGTTACGCTGGCGCTGCAAAACCACAAACCCATGATGAACGATCACCGGGACGTTCTGCGCATGGTGCGCGAGGTCAATTCCCCCGCCCTGAAGATGTCCTTTGACCCCTGGGGCCTGCCGATCAAGACCCCGGACTACATTCTGAAGGCAGCGCGTGAGGTCGGCCCAATGCAGGTGCTCTGTCACTTCGGGGGCGTGTACGAGCGCGGTCCGGACGGAAAGGTGAAAGGCGAGGCTCACTTCCGGCCCTTCGTCGCCGCCATGAAGGACATCGGCTATCAGGGATATCTCAGCTACGAAATGTGTTCCGAGCCGCCCAAGGTGGGCGGGCAGATTGAGGGATTGGAACGCGCCGATCGGAATGCCCAGCTCGCGGCGGAATTCCTTCGGGGACTGATTAAGGAAGCGTAAATCGCGCCGCGCTCACATCGCGCAACCCGGACACAAAGGCTCCCAGGGATTGAGCAGCCGAACGGAGAGAGAACCAGAGACTTGCCGCAGTGAGCCGACGCGGCCACTCGCGCGTGCAACTCCGGAAACATGGACATTCAGTAGGCCACCACGTCGCCTTCCTTCAGGCCGTCAACAATCTCCACGTTGACGCCGTCCTGAGCGCCCAGGCGGACAGGTTGTGGGCTGGGGCCAACGTTTGTCCTAACGTGCACTGTGGCTACGCCGTCGGAGAATTCCACCGCGCGGCGCGGCACGATCAGGACGTTGTTCTTGCGCGCCAGTTGGACGTAGACGTCCACGCGCAACCCCACGCGTAGCGGCGACCCGGGATCGACTTCGATAAACGTCTCCAGGATGTCGGTGTCGATTTTCTCCGTGGGATTGTCGGTCTGGATTTTCTTCTTGCCCAGGCCGCCGCTGATGTGTGTGACGCGGCCGAAGAAGGCCTGGCCCGGGAAAGCATCGCAGCGGATTTCGGCCCGCTGGCCGACCTGCACTTTGCCGATATCGGTCTCATCCACTTCCGCCCGCACCATCAGGCGCGTGGTGTCTGCTACGCTGATAATCGGCTGGTAGAGCGACTCATAAGAGATAGACTCCCCAGGGTTCATGAAGCGCTTCACCACGACTCCATCCACCGGCGAGCGGATGAAGGTGTTGTCGTAGTAGTCTTCGGCTTGGACCAGGCGGGCGCGGGCCACCTCCACCTCGGCCTTGGCGGCCGCCACATCCTCGGAACGCGGCGGGGCCATGATGAGCTGGTAGCGCTGCCGAAGCGATTCGAGCTTCGACTGCGTCATCTTCCCGTCGCGTTCGGCTTGGTCGAGCGCCGACTGTGAGACCACGCCGCCATCCTTGAAAAGTCTTTGCACGCGCTCGTACTGTTGCCGGGCGTTTTCGGCGGCGGCTTGGGCTTCCTCCTTCTCCGCCCGCGCCGCGCTGCGTTCTTCCGGCCGTGCGCCGTTGAGAAGTTTTTCGAGATTGGCCTGGGCCCCGGCCATAGCGGCGCGTGCTTCATCCACACGCCCCCGGGCGTCCCGATTTTCGAGGATGGCAACGGTCTGGCCCTTGTGGACCGGGTCACCATCGGTCATGGCAACTTCCAACAGGCGGCCGAAAGTGCGCGCCGCCAGCTTGATTTCCTGCGATGTCGCCCCCTCAACGCGTCCCCGGGCCGCATAGTGCGCATCGATGGACCCCCGAATTACCCGGTACTCGCGTTTGAATCCGTTGGAGTTGCGTTGGTTCGCAAAACGGCCCGAGATCAAAAACCAGACGAGGAGAACCAGGATCACCACCACAACCCCGGCAATGACATAAAGGTTCCTGCGGTATGAGAGCATCGGCATCAATCCTTCAAGTGGCCGTCGTCGATGGTGAAGATCCGGTCGGCCAGACCCAGGATCCGTGTGTCATGACTGACCATGAAAATCAGACGACCTTCATTGTGCGCCAGGTCCTTGAGGACTTCGACAATCAGACGGCCGGTTTTCGAATCGAGCTGGCCGGTTGGCTCGTCGGCCAGGATGATGGGCGGATTTCCGGCCAGCGCCCGCGCCACGGCCACGCGCTGCTTCTCGCCGCCGCTCAAGTCTTCGGGCAGATGGTGGAGGCGCTTCGCCAACCCGATGTGGCCGAGCAGGTCGCGGGCCTTTGCGCGCGCGGCCTCACCACGCAACCCTTTGAGGTTCAACGTCGCCTCAACATTCTCCAGCGCGGTGAGTGCGGGAAAGAGGTTGAACCCCTGGAAGATGAATCCGACATTGTCCCGGCGCACACGCGGCAACTCCGCTTCTCCGAGGCCACTCACCTTCCGGTCGAAGAGATAGACCACGCCCGAGGTCGGCCTCAACAGACATCCCATCAGCATCAGTAGGGTCGTCTTGCCGCTTCCCGAAGGACCCATGAGGATGAAAAACTTGCCGGGTTCAAGCTCCAGCGAGACATCTTCCACGGCATGAACCGCCGACTCCCCGGAGCCGTAGGTCTTGCCGACTCTATCCAATCGAA
Source organism: Terriglobia bacterium (assembly GCA_020072905.1). Classification (GTDB taxonomy): domain Bacteria; phylum Acidobacteriota; class Terriglobia; order UBA7540; family UBA7540; genus JAIQGB01. Next base: position 13,821 of record JAIQGB010000051.1, read on the forward strand.
CGACGGTTTGTGTGGCGGTTTCATTCATTAGCTCAAAGCTCAGCTCTTGAACACCAGCGCCGGGTCGATCTTGGTCACCTTGTAGATCGAGAGGAGCGAGGACCCGAGGCACATCAGGAGCGTCGTCACATACACGCCGGCCAGGATCGGCCAGGGCAGCAGGACCTGCAGGTTGCCCCTCTTCATAACCTGGATCACCCAGTAACTGACGAACATCCCCAGCCCGAATCCAAGCACCGAATTGATCACCGCCTGCTCGAGAATGATCTTGTAGAGGTGCCAGTTCGAAGCCCCCACGGCCTTCAGGGTTCCGTATTCCTTCAAGTGTTCGGTGGTGGAGGTGTAAATGGTGTTGGCCACGATGACGGTCCCGATCACGACGCCCATCAGTGCGATGGAAAGGAGCGCGACTCCCGTGCCCGTATTGATCATCCAGTAGTCCCGCGTCTTCTTGCTGAACTCGCGCGAGGTGTAAACGTCCACATCTTTCACGGTCTCTTTGAGCCGTTGCTTCACCGCTTCGACCGAGGCGCCCGGCGCGACTTTCACTAAGATGTAAACGGTATTACCCTTGGATACGTACGAAAGGTTAAGGGCATTCTTGAAGGAGGTGAAGATGTAGGGGCTCTGGATGAAGGACTTGGCGCCGCGCGTGATGCCGACCACCCGCACCCGGTGGTTGTTGATTTCCGTCTCCCCGCCGATGGGCACGTCGCCCAGGCGGTTGGTTTCGGCCTCATCGTAAAAAATCGAATTGAAATACTTCACGTCCTGGGGATTGCCCCGGACGATGTCCCACGGCGCCCCCACCAGCGTTTCGGGGTCGAACCCGATCATCTGCACAGTTTCCTGGCTGCCCGTCGGGGTTTTCCAGTAGCCGAAGGCCAGGAAGTATTTCTCTGCCCACAGTACTCCCGGGACTTCCTCAACCTCATAGAGCTTTTTCTCACTGAAAGCCCGTCCAAAATCGAAATTCTCCAGCCCATGGGCTGTAATCCAGATATCGGCCTCGGTGTGATCGATCAGCACGCTGGCGTTGGCAAGGAAAGCCAGATATACGCCGACTTGCACGGTGATGAGGACGACGGCAAAAGTGATCCCCGCCAGCGCCACGGCAAGGCGGACCTTGTCGTGAAAAAGGTTCTTGCGAGCAATAGAGACCATCGCCGCCAGTCCTCAAACCCACCATCTTAGCACGCAGGCCGGTTCGCAGGCGCGGCGCAGGGCAGGGAGATACCGTGGCGAGATGGAACGGAATTCAGGCTCCGTCGTCAACCCTGGAAGGGTCGCACCTGCAGCCCTTTTCGTTTCTGCCGGGGATCAGCTCTTGGGGGCGGGTCCCGTGGACTCACGGATGACCAGCTCGGGGTCAATCAGATGCTCCCGGCCGCGCGGCTGCGAGTCTTCGTGTTCAGGGACGAGCGCTGAGAAAGCCAATTGCCCGATCATCTCCCGAGGGATGTTGACCGTGGTGAGGGGGGGATAAGCATATTGCGAAAGGCTGATGTTATCGTAGCCCGTCACGGAGACG
>JAIQGB010000444.1 GCA_020072905.1 Terriglobia bacterium
TGAGACGCCGGGCGGTGGAGGATGGGGGAGAGGAAAAATCAAAAGGCAAAAAGCAAAAGGAAAAAGCAACCCAGCACGTGACAGGCCTGCAAGCGGCATGACGCTCTTCGGGAGGGATGATGCACACGATCAATCGCAGAACGTTCGTCAAGGCAGTGGCAGGAACCGCGGCACTCGCGGTCAGTGAGCCCCGCGCGGCCACTGCCGCAAGTTCAGGCGCCGTTTTTCTCTCCACGTGGGTCCAGGGGAAAGCCGCCAACGAGCGCGCGGCCGAGGTTCTCAAATCCGGCGGCACCCTTCTCGATGCCATAGAGAAAGGGATCAACACGGCTGAAGATGATCCGAACATCACTTCGGTCGGCTACGGCGGGCTGCCCAACGCGGAGGGCGAAGTGGAACTCGACGCGGCGATCATGGACGGAACGCGCCACCGCGCCGGCGCCGTTGCCAGCCTCCGCAAGTTCAAAAACCCCATCTCTGTGGGGCGGCTCGTGCTCGAGAAGACCCGCCATACGACTCTGGCAGGTGACGGAGCCTTCCGCTTCGCGCTGCAGATGGGATTCCGGCCGCAGCAGTTGTTGACCCCTGAAAGCCTTAAGAAATGGCTGGAGTGGAAGGCCGACCCGAAGCACCAGACGTTTTGGCTAAACCCCACGGACAACCACGACACGATCGGCATGGTCGGGACGGACGGCAAGGGCCACATGGTCTCCGGGTGCTCAACCTCCGGCTTGGCGTGGAAGATTCCTGGCCGCGTGGGCGATTCGCCGCTGGTGGGTTGCGGCGTCTACGCCGATGACAACGTCGGGGCGGCTTCAGCCACTGGAGACGGCGATCTGATGACGAACTACTGCACCAGCGTCTCGATCGTCCACACCATGGCGCGCGGAGCCTCGCCGCAGGAGGCCTGCGAGGAACTGCTTCAGCAGATGGTCAAGACGGATCCCGCGAACCGCAGCGCCGAAGCCGCCGTCATCGCCATGAACAACCGCGGCGAAATCGGCGCCGCCTCGATGCAGAAGGGCTTTCACCTGAAATACGCTCTCTGGCGGGAAGGCCAGAGCCAGTTCCTCGAATCCGTAAAGCTCTATTGAAAGCCTTGGTCCGAGGCGAGCGTTAACATCGGGCTGCAGGCCCAGCGCAAGCGATTACGGTTGATGACCGCTTTCCATTCCGTGCCGTATGACCTTACGGCTCGGGGCGGGCTTCCCTACTTCCCCAAAGCAGCCAGCCCAGCGCCAGCAAGGCGAGCATGGCGAAGACTGCGCCGTTCCAACGCAGAGACGCAGCGGGCTCCGAAGCCAAGTCCACCAGCGGCGCGGCCAGAGGCAGGGCGAAAGCTGCGCAGACGTAGGCGAGGTAGTTGTCGCGGAAGAAAAAAACGACGAGGGCCACGGTAACAACAATAGCCAGCAGGGCGGGAGCCCATCCCACCAGAAACTCCGCCGTGGAGTGGGCCCGGATGGGGCCCAGCCCCAGCGCCGCGAGCATGCCGACGGGCCAAATCCACCATGTTCGGCGTTGTCGCACCCACTGGACCAGGTAGATGATCACGGCGACGATGGCGGGAGCCACCAGGGCATAGCGAAGGGCTCGCAAGAAAAGGGCCAAGCCGGGCGAGGACGCGTCAACGACATCCGGCACGATATCGATATCCGGAGAGGCATAGGCATGAAACCGGCTGGTCACCAAACCCTCCATGTTACTCAACCCGGCGCCCGCTGCCAGGCTGAGCACCACAGCCACAACCGCGTCCCGGCGCCACACCCGCCGCGCGGAACCGCGCAGGACCCGCCACGCGTCCGGGTAGAGGCTTATGGCAAGGCCAACCAGCACCCAGGCCAGAAGACCCAGGGCCAGCGGAACAACCACCAAACCGGCGCCGGTAGAAATCCAAAACGTGCTCAGGGGGACAGAAGTGTTGTAGGCCTGATAAACCCGAGAAATCTGGTTCGCTTCCCCAAGGCCGAGGGTTACCACGACCGCCGCCCCCACCTTCGCGGCCGGGCGCCAGCGAATCGCGCCTCGCCGCACTTGCATCACGAAGAGGACAATCGCGCCGCCGATCAAGCCGGTCCCCAGCAAGGTGAGCGCGCCGATTAGCGCCACATTGGCCAGGGTCGTGGCGCTGCGTTGTCGCTCCCACTCCTCCGGCAGCTTGAAGTAGCGAGACAGGCCGACGACTTCATCGCCGGCGACGGTCACTTCCAGGCGAAAGTGCGCGTCAGCCACGTTGAGCGGTGAGGACGCGCCCGGCTTGACTTGCCAGACCACGGTGTAGTCGGTCCGCGCTTTGCGCTTCTCAACTCGGGAGTCCTGGAGGTCGAATGTCAGGAGGTCGTATCCCTGCTGTGCCAGGAATTCCGCCGCCTTCGCCTGAGCTTGCTCGGGCGCGAGCGATGCTCCAGGCGCATTCTCATCGAGGATGTGTCGATAGGAAAAGACTTTCCCTTCCGCCGGATCCACAAACACCAGATACTCTTCCTTTTCGAGCGGGCGGAAATAGCGGACTTGCCAGAGCAACAGCCGAGTGGACTGACCGTAGATCTGATCTGCCTCTCGGACCGTACGATGCTCCATCAAGTACCTCACGGCCGTCGGGTCGACGTTCACCCGCAGGGCGGCGACGCGGCGGTACTTCCCGGGATCGATGTGGTGTTCCCGGAGGTAAGAGTCCGCCAGGCCCTCCGCTTGCCGGCGGTCGAGGCGAACCTCGATACCGTCCCCGAACTGCCGGACCGGGATGAAGGCAAGGGCAATGAAGGCCGCCGCGAGCACCGCCGCCAGGACCAGATGCCGCCGGTTCAGAGGCCTGTATTCGAGCGGCGACTCGGCAATGGGCGCGGCCTCGGCCCGGGGCATCCGCGAGACGCCGGCGCTCGCATTCGTCAGCTCGCTTTCCTCCACGAAGGTGCCGGCGCGCAGATACGCAACCAGCGCGACACCCAGCGGGACCAGCATGATCCCAGCGGTAATCGCTCCAGAAAACATCAGATAGTGATTGGGCGAGCGAAGCAGAAGGAATGCGGTGTAAAGCGCGTCCACGGAGTAGTGCCAGATCAGCGTGGCGAGAATGCCGAAGCGCAGCATGATAAGTCCGATGATGATTCCGCCCATTCCC
>JAIQGB010000445.1:0-662 GCA_020072905.1 Terriglobia bacterium
GAGCACCTCGTCCTCGCGCAGGATCAGGTACTCCTGTTCGTCGATCTTGATTTCGGTGCCCGAGTATTTTCCGAAGAGGATTCGGTCGCCTGCCTTTACGTCCAGGGGGATGACCTTTCCTTCGTCGGTCTTCTTCCCGTGCCCGACGGCAATCACTTCGCCCTCCTGCGGCTTTTCCTTCGCCGAGTCAGGGATAATGATCCCGCCCTTCACGGTTTCTTTCTCTTCGATTCGCTTGATCAGAATGCGATCATGCAGAGGTCTAAAAGTCATCGGTTTTAGCTCCTTTCTAGGTTTCGAGACTTCGGTTTACCCGCAACAGCCGGCAGGCAAGACCCCTAGAGGTGTCACCGGTAGAGCTGCTACGAGGCTGTAAGGTTTTTTGAATCAATTCGTTGCGTTGACACAACGGCGTGCCATCCCTAGCGTTAGCACTCTCATATTGAGAGTGCTAATTTAGGCCAAGAGAGGGGAACTTGTCAAGAGGGATTTTGAATTGAGCCTCGTCAATTCCGGGAGTCCAGCATCCGCTTGAAGGGGCGGCGCACGGCGCGCCAAGTCAGCCAGCAGATCCCGCCCCAGAGGATCAGACTCAGCCCGTAGCGGGCGAGAAACAACGCGATCCCCAAGATCGACCCGGCGAAGTTGTCGTAACCGTCCAC
>JAIQGB010000445.1:667-5531 GCA_020072905.1 Terriglobia bacterium
GCTCACGGTGGCCATTTCGACGCGCTTCATCAGGTTCTGCCGCTGCGCCTCCATGCGCTCGATCTGCTCGCGCGTGCGGGCGATTTCCTGCTCGACCTGGAGAATATCGCTGACTTTGCCCGTGCGGTTGTTGAGAACCTCAATCAAGCGCTGTTCGGTGGCGCGCGCATTGTGCAGGCGGGCTTCGAGATCGACGACTTGTTCCGTAACCTCTTCCGAGTTGAGGTGCTCTTCCTTCACACGGCCCAACTCGCGAATCTGATTAAGGATTGTTGCCAGCTTCGCCGCCGGCACGCGCAGGACCAGGTTGGCGCGTCGGGGCTGACGGGGGGTTTCCACGAAATTGGCCTGGGCCGTGTACCCGCCCTCGGCTTCCACGATTCCCCGCAGCTTCTTTTTGGCCGCGTCGAATTCCTTGACCTCGACCGTCATGCTGACTTGGTAGGCGATCATCCGATTAGCCTGGAGCGGGGTCGGAACGAGGAGCTTCTTTGTGTCCAGCTCTTCCGCAGGCCCCGCTCCCTGATACGTCATTAGTTGCCGTTGGCGGGCGACCTCGGACGCCCTGTTAGCAGCGATACGAGAGCGCAGCATATTGGGAGTCGCGATCCATACAAGCGCTATGAGGATTGCAGCCGCGCCCGAAAGGCCCAGCGCCAGACGCATCCAGGAAAACTCGCGAGCGGGTTTCTCCTCGCGGATGACGGGTGGCTGGAGATTCGCGGGCGCAGGTTCAACCTGCCAGCGCTGCAAGGCGGCGGAGACTTTTTGAAGGTCGGCAATCATCGCGGAGCACTCCTTGCACTCGCGGATGTGGTGTTCGACTTCGCTCTGGCGACTGGGCGCGAGTTCTCGGTCCAGGTAGGCCTGCAATTCTTCGGCTTCGACGGGATGCTTCATCATGCTTCACGCTCCTTCCGCCAAGGCCGGGGCGAGCATTTCGCGCAAGGCCAATTTGGCGCGGAAGAGTCGGGATCGTACGGTTCCCACCGGCACGCTCAAAACCTCGGCAATCTCCTGGTAACTCAGGCCCTCGTATTCGCGCAGCATGACGACTTGTTTCTGTTCCGGCTCGAGCCGCTCCAGGGCGTCGCGGACTTGCTGAATGATCGACGGGTCGCCGCCCGCAGTTGGGGTAGCCATCTCGGCCGCCGCCTCGTCGGCCGGTTCGACCTTTTTGCGATGTTCCGACGCAATGCGGTTGAGTGCGATGCGATAGAGATAAGTTCGGAAGCGGGCGCGAACTTCGTAGCCGTTGCGCCGCTGGACGAGCGCCATGAAGATGTCCTGAGTGATTTCCTCGGCGCGTCCCGGGTCATCCACGCGACGCCGGACAAAGCCATAAATCGAATTCTTGTAGCGATCGAAGAGCTCGCGAAAGGCGGGACTCTCGCCGCCCTTGAAGGCCTGCATCAGTTCCTCGTCAGACCGTGTGCTCAACGGATTCGCTCCGTTTCTTTCCGCTCCTGTAATCGCCCGAGGGGCAGGAAAAGTTCCCTTCCGAGAAGATTTCTTCGACCATTCTAACTCCCGCCCTCCAAAGCGCAGCTGCTTCGGGCTCAGGATAATGAACGGCCAGCCAGGCCTTTCTTGCGCACGCGCTCACAGGCGGGCCAGGCCAGGGTGGGATATAATCGTGGTCCTTCTATGCTGACACGACATTCCTCCGTCAGGTGTCAATTCTTTTCCAGTTTGATTGTGTGCTTGCTCCATGTTGCGCTGGTATTCGGCGGTTATTTCGGCGGAAGGGCCATCGCGTTTTCGCTCCCGTCTGCACAAGGAGTCTTTCCGGCGCCGCAGAAGCCGAGCGAACAGCAGGCAGGTCCGCCGACGGAGGAGGAGCCTGCCGAAGAAGCACCGAGTCAGGACCAGTCCGAACTGCTGAGGGCCGCGACGGCAGGTGCGCAAGCGGAGGTTGATAAAGCGGCAAGCGGAGTGAGGGTTCAGGACCCGCAGGCGCTGGCTCAGGCTTTGCACGTGGTGCGCGCAGAGGAAAAGTCTGCAGGGGACGATTCTTCCGGACCGAGCCTGGCGCCGGTCGGCGATCTTGATGGCGATGGAAACATCGAGTATGCCTATCGGTGGACCGGGACAATTCAGCCAGTGCCGGCACAGACGGCAGCTCCCGGCGACGGTGTCTGGGACCTATTCCTGCTCGCCTGGGATGGCGAACGCTGGCGGGTCTCGGAATTGCTGGCGGGCGAGGGGCTGTATGATTTGCACCCTCTGCCCCGGCTCGGCGAATCACCGGGCCTGGCAGTCATAGAGGGGCTAGGCCAGGAGCCTTATCCGGTTGTTTTCAAATATCAGAATCACGTCGCAGTGTTGGCCTGGGATTCGCGCGACGAGGAGAGCCTTTACCAGGGGTTTGCCGCCGGGGAATTGGAGTTTCGCGACGCGGGCCCCGGCGCGCCGCCGGAGATGCTGGTGGCGGGCAAGGCCGACCCGGGACTGGTCCATTTCCCACGGGCCGGCAGCCGCGGCTTTGGAATCGGCACCCTGTACACCTGGGACGGCAAGGCCTTCGTCCCGAGGAAAACCATCTATTCCCCTTGCGAAGATTACACGTTCTATCGCTTCGTCTCCGCGCTGCACTTGAAGGATTTCCGCACCGCCTACGGCCTGATTGATGCGCAGAAATTCCTGAAGAGCCAAAAACCCAGGCCGGAGGCGTTCCGCAAATACATCGAGACGACTTTGCCGGAGTTTATAGACGATAACATCTTTGAGGTGCCGGACACCTCGGAAGCTCAGGACAAGTTCGGCTTCGAGTTGAACCTGAATGACCAGCACTATACGTATCATCCAACCTACAGCAATGACGGGAAGTTTTTGCTGACCGGGATCGAACGGCGCGTAGCGAAATAGCGAATGGGCGCAACCGTGCCAGGCCGGATCTTGCCGCTATCGGGATTTGTGCTCGCGGGGGGCGAGAGCCGCCGCATGGGAAGGCCCAAGCCGCTTCCGGAGTTGGGCGGCGAAACGATGCTGGAACGTCAGCTCGGCCTGCTGCGCCGAGCGTGCCGGAGTGTGGCCGTGGTGGGTGCGCCATCAGAGGTCCCGGTCGTCGTCGTGCCGGTCTGGGCGGACGAGTTGCCGGGGCGCGGGCCGCTGGGCGGGACGTGACCGTCCCCGAAGCAAGCGACCGCCGGCTTCAGCCGCTCGCGGCTGTCTACTGCCGCCGGATTCGCGGCGCTATCCGGGCGCGGCTCGATGTGGCCGCGAGCAAAACAAGCAGCTTCTTTCACCACATCCGCTGCCGGGTTGTCCGCTGGCCGGAAATTGCCCGGGCCGGATTCTCGGCGTGGATTTTTGTTAACATGAACACGCCCGCCGATTACGAAGCGGCGGGACGAATTCTGAATTATGAATTGTAAACGATGAATCAAGGTTCATACTTCGGCTCGAACAGTTGTTGGGTGTACAGCTCCTCATGCTGTAATCTATTGTTCAGAATTCACAATTAATAATTCAGCAATTCGAAATGTCGGAATCAAACAACACGGCTGCGACTGCCCCTTACATCGAGTTCGTCCACGTGTCGAAGGCCTTTGACGACCAGCCGGTGCTGGTGGACGTGAGCTTCGAGGTGCGCCGCGGGGAGATGGTGGTGGTGCTGGGCCGTAGTGGGGTGGGCAAGAGCGTTACGCTCAAGCACATTCTCGGTTTTCTCCAGCCGGACGAGGGGCAGGTCTTCGTGGCGGGCAAGGAAGTGTCGCGGATGACGGAACGAGAACTCGTGGACATCCGGCGGCGCGTGACGATGGTTTTCCAGTCGGGCGCGCTTTTCGACTCTCTGACGGTGGGCGAGAACGTCGCCTACCCTCTGCGCGAGCGGGCCACGCGCGACCTCGGCCTGGATGAAGACGCAATCCAGAGTCGCGTGGATGAGCTCTTGGCGCGCGTTGAGCTCAGCGAGATGAAAGAATCGCTGCCCGCTGATCTCAGTACGGGGATGAAGCGTGCTGTGGCGATTGCCCGCGCTCTGGCGGCCGAGCCCGAAGCCATCCTCTATGACGAGCCGACCACGATGGTCGACCCGCTGATGGCCCAGACCATCGGCGACTTGATCCTGAAACTCAAGCGCGAGACGGGGCTCACCTCCCTCGTCGTGACTCACGACATGCGCCTGGCGCGGAAGCTGGCGGATCGCATCGTTTTCCTCGAGGACAGTCGCGTGGCGTTCTACGGACCGGTCAGCGAGTTGGACAGCAGCCAGGAGCCGATCGTCCGGGATTTTGTCCAGCTTGATGAGGTGTCGTTCCTGAAGAGGAGTTGACAGTCGAAAGTCGAAAGTCAAGAGTCAACAGTTGAGAGTCAAGGGCGCTGACCTGCGGCGCTCAGGCGCGCTTTTGTTGCTCAATACTCAACTCTGAACTCTCGACTCTGAACTCTTAACTATCGACCTTCCATCTCCGCATGAAACCCAAATCCTCAGTGACCCTTGACCGGGTGCTCTCGCGCTTCGGCTTGGCGTCGCGGAGCGAGGCACGCGAAGCAGTCCTCGCCGGTCGGCTCAAGGTGAACGGCCGCGTCGTGCTCGACCCGGACCGCTGGGTGCACTCCGACACGGATGTTGTCCATTTCGACGGCCAGCGACTGAAGCGCGCGCGACGGATCTATCTGCTCTTTTACAAGCCCAAAGGCGTGATTACCAGTCACGGCGACCCCGACAACCGGAAAACAATCTATGAATGTCTGGCCGACATAAAGACTTGGGTGGCGCCCGTGGGTCGGCTGGACAAGGACACCTCGGGCCTGCTGCTCCTCACTAACGACACCGAATTCGCCGACTTCATCACCAGTCCCGACTCGGGCGTGCAGAAGACTTATCTCGTCAAGCTCAACGGCCTGATGAACGATC
>JAIQGB010000446.1 GCA_020072905.1 Terriglobia bacterium
CACGGAGTCACGGAGAAAACAAAAAAACCAAGAATTGTAAACAGAAATCCTAGAATGCTCGCGAATCGCAGCGGGATGGTTGGAAAATATATGAACGGTCACGCGTTCATCCAGGCCTTCATCGAACTGGAGCAGGCGCAAGTGCTTCTTGGACCCGGCATAGTTCTCCACAAGGTTCTTGTGCCGGCGGACCTTTGCCACCTCATACAGATAAATCAGTGTCTCAATTGCTTCGCGTTGTGGGCGGTGATACTTGAAGGTCGTCCCATTCGGCAGCCGGTGGTCGGTCTCAAACCAGTAATTGAGCAGGATGCGCGTCGATTCGAGGGTGGAAGCGGCGAGCACGATGACCTTGGCATAAGCCTCGCGCGCCGCGCGGGTCGTGCGGTCGATGTAGGCGACGCCGCGCGCCTTGCCGTTTTCGTCCATCACCACGTGGCTGACCACCGCGTCGCTCACCAGCGTGAAGCGCCCCGTGCGCGCCGCGGCGGGCAGCGTTACCGACGGGCTGTTGAAATAGGAAGCTGTGTGGCAGCCCCGCTGGCAGGTGCCGCAATAGTGGCACGCCGGGCGTCCGTTGTGCTCGACAGTCAAATTCGCCACGCGGTCAGGCATCACCCGCCAGCCGAATTTCTCTTCGATGACTTTTTTGGCGAGCCTTCCGCCGCAGGAGAGGTTCATGGGCGGCAGGAATTTGCCATCGGGGAACTGCTCCAGCCCTTCGCGGGAGCCGCTCACGCCTATAAAGCTTTCCACCCGGTCGTAGTAAGGCTCGAGCTCTTTGTAGCTGAGGGGCCAGTCCTCGCCGTAGCCATCGCGGCGGGCGGCCTGGAATTCGTAGTCGCTGAACCGATAGGATTCTCGCGCCCAGCAGAACGTCTTGCCGCCCACCTGCCGACCGCGAATCCACATGAACGGCTTGTCGGCGGGGAAGGTGTAGGGATGCTCGTGATCGTTGACGAAGAATTGGTGGCTGTATTCGTCGCAAGCGTAGCAGAGGCGTTGAATGGGCTGGTCTGCGAGCAACCTGTTGGTGTTGCCGAAGCCGCGAAACTTGAGTTGGTAAGGCCAGACGTGCTCGGTGAAGTCGCGCGTGGGGATGCGCGGCGGACCCGCCTCCAGCATCAGCACGCGCAGGCCGCGCTCACACAGTTCCTTGGCCACCCAGCCGCCGCTCGCTCCCGAGCCGACGATGAGGGCGTCGTAGGTTTTCTTCGCCATCCCCGCTGCTCCGATTCTCTGCTTAAGAAGTTCGATTTGCCCCCCACTGCCAGACGTTAATCGAACCGGACAAGGGAAGGCAAGGGGAAATTGGCAGCAGGGAAACGAAAGAAGATAGGAGTCAGAAGGCAGGAGTCAGGAGTCAGAAGTCAGGAGCCTTGGGGTTTGGAATCGCGGTTGCGATGCAGCCATTCATACGGAGTAGCCGCCCTGCAACGCCTTGCGGCCGAGGACTATCGCGGTGATAAGAATTTTTCATCAAACATCTGGGGCCGGCAAGGAATCCAATAGAGTCTATGAGCGATGAACTCTTGAGGCAGTACCTGTTTGCCAGCGATTTTGACCAGACGCTGAGCTTCAACGATTCCGGCTACGTGCTGAGCGAGATGCTCGGCATTGCGCCCGGCGATTTCGAGCGCAAGGTGAAGGGCATGGCCGAGCTCAACCTGGTTCAACAGGGGGCGGAGCTCGCCTATCTGCTCTTGCACGACCCGGAGTTCCGCAGCCGCGTCCGCCGCGAACATCTGGACGCGGTGGGCAAACGCATCCGCCTGAAGGAAAACATCCGTTTTCTCTCCCAAATCCTCGCCGACGGCATCGAAGGCTACCGGTTCGATTTCTTTGTGCTTTCGGCGGCGCCCGTGGAAGTGATCCGTTCGGCGCTGGAAGGCATCGTCGCGCCGGACCATATTTATGGGACCGAGTTCCGTTACCAGAGTTCGGGGGAAATCGACACGATCGTGCGGGCCACGGCGGGATACGGGAAGGTTGCCGTCCTCGACCGACTGCAGACTCAGCTCGAACTCGGCGCCGACCGCGTGGTGTACGCGGGTGACGGCAGCTCCGACATCCACGTCATGCTGCACGTCAACGCACGGGATGGCTTCACCATCGCGGTTTCCGAAAGCAAGCACATCGGCCAGATCGCCCGGCGCACCGTGGTGAGCGCCGACGCCCTGGCCATGCTGGTGCCCATTCTCGAAGAAATCGTCGGCTGGCAGCGGCCGCGCATCCGCGCCTGGTTCGAATCCCATGGATTCCTCATGCAGGAGTGGGCGCGCGTCGAAACGGACTGGGTCAAGCTGCGGCCCACCGCCGGCATACCTCCGGCAGTGGAGAGGGTCGAGTAAGGGTATTCCCTTGCAACCGTCCTGCAACTAGCCTACAGACATTTTGCCCCCGACGCCTGGGGCGCAGGCCCCTGCGAACTCCTAGCGTGGCAAATCAGCCACAGGAATGGCCTCCGGAAAACCCGGAAAATTGTGTATTTTTGCCACACTCGCCGATTGCGGCCCCGCTGCTCGCTTCGCTGACAGAAAGCGACAGAAAGTCCAGTCTCCGTCCACCTGTGATGCCACCACCACGGGCTTCTCGCTGACAGCTCGCATGGGCGCCTGCGCATAGTAAATCCACGGAACAGGTACGCGGCCAGCGCGAACGCCTTTGAGAGCGCCACCGTCCCCGGAAGTGCAAGCGGGCTGGTTTCGAGCACATCTTTCCGGGAGGTCAGCATGCTGGCGGGTACTTATCGGCGCATTCTGCGGTCGGTCACGAGCCGGCGGTGGAATTTTGTCGCCAAGTGTTCGGGTGGCGGGTCGAGCCGGGCGGGGAAAAGCGCCGCGAGGCACCGGCTCAGTTGCTTGCGATGCGGAGGAGTGCTAAGCTTCGCGCCAAGCAAGCAGAGAATCCGGCTCTTATCTGTAAGGCGAGGCCCTGAGGTCGAGGCCGGGAATCAACTGGCAGGCGGCCCGGCGTCAGCCCCTAATCTTCTCCCCACGGGAGGTGGGTATGAATCATCGGACGCATGCTCGAGGCGCCGTCGTCCTCGTGTTGACGGTTGGCATCCTCGTACCTTTGCTCATCTCGAAAGAGAAGAGGCCCAAGGAAGC
>JAIQGB010000447.1 GCA_020072905.1 Terriglobia bacterium
GAGTACCAGGCTGCCCTCGAAACCTTAGATCCGCTCTATTCCGAGCTCTCTTCGCAAATGGATTACCTCTACATGCTCGGGAGTTCGTATGGAAAGACAGGAAACGAGAAGGAAGCCGCCCGAGTCTTCGACCAGATGTTCAAGGTGGGCGGCGACTCGCCTCGCATTCACTGGCTGATGGGCAACGCCTTTCTCCGCCAGCAACTCAACCAGAAGGCGGTGGACGAGCTCGAAAAGGCGCGCGCCGACCCGCGCCTGCCCAATGTCCATTACAGTCTCGCCTTGGCCTACTACCGCGTCAAACGCCTCGACGAAGCTACGAAGGAGCTGAACCAGGAAATCAGCATCAATCCTCGCTTTCCCTCGTCATACGGTCTACTGGGGAGCATTTATCTGGACCTCCGCCGGCTCGATGATGCGGCGGCCAGCTACAGGAAGTCGCTCGATCTCGACCCGAACCAGGCGGCAGCCTTGTATGGTCTGGGCAGGGTTTGCCTGCTCAAAGGCGAGGCCAGCGAAGCTCTAGCCTACCTGCAGCATGCCTCGCAACTCAAGCCCGACGACGACAGCATCCACTTCCAGCTCGGGCAGGCCTATCGCAAGTTGGGTAGGAAGGAAGAAGCCCAGAAAGAGCTGGCTCGAGTCCAGGAACTTCAGACGAGCGAACGCGAGATGCTGGAAAGGAAGGTCCTCGGCGACCTGCCTCCCTCACCCGTCCAGGCGCCCACCGCAGCGGACGGGCACTAGCGCCGCGAGTCGCGCCGTATCAGTTCGTGTCGCCGCTCACCACGCGGTAGGCTTTCTGGATATTGCCCACGATATCTTGCGGAAAGGTGGGGGGCATCCCTGAAGCGTACTTCGGAATCATCGTCGCGGAGACCCGCTTGACGGTCTCGGCCATGCTGGCTCCTTCGGCGTAGGCGCGCTCGGTCTCCGCCATCAGGTCACGCAGATACTGTTCCGAAAAGTGGAACCGCTCCTTATCCCGCATGACGGCGCCGTGTCCGCCGACGGCGTACTCAACGTCGAGTTTTTCCGCCGCTTCGAGCGTCTTGATCCAGTCGTAGGGATAACCGTCGCCCATGAACGGGACCCAGCCCTGGAGCACGTCGCCGGTGGCCATGAACTTCTCCTTGGGGAGATAGACGAAAACGTCGCCGTCCGTGTGCGCCTTGCCGAGCCAGAGAATCTGCACGTTCCGCGATTTGCGGTGGATGATCAGGCTGCGGTCAAAAGTGATCGTGGGCAGCGCCAACTGCATGGCCTGGAGTTCCCCCAGGTACGACTCCGCCTGCCGGAGGTTTTCTTCGATTTCCGCTTTTTGGCTGGCGTCTGTGGCCTGGGCGAAGTCAGCCTTGAGATGCTCGATTTCCCTGGGGACTTCCAGCATCTCATTCTTCACGCGCGGAATGCCCCGATGCTCGATGCTCTCGCGCGTCGCTTCCGACGAGATAATCTCGACACCCTGCGGCCAGGCGCTCAGGTAAGCCTGGTTGCCCTGGTAATGGTCCCAATGGAAATGCGTGTTGACGACAAATTTGACGGGCTTGCTGCTCACCGATTTGACTTGCTCGATGAGCGCCCGCGCCGCCGAGGGTTTGGAGTGCGTGTCCACGACCAGCAGGCCATCGTCAAGCTCAATCACCACCGCGTTGCAGTTCACCCTGAACTGCGGCTTGGCGATTGCCGCCCAAACGCCGGGCACAACCGGCTTGAGGTCGAAAAGTTGCTCCGCGGCGGTAAGCGTCGCGGCGAAGAGCAATAGAACTATCGGCAACCAACGCAGGCGCTTCATGCGCTGTCCTCCTCGAGTGTCCTGGATAGCCCGGACGAAAGGGGGCGTATTGTAGCAAGAGAGGCGAGCAAACACCACGGTAGAGACGCGCCGCCGGGGATTCCCATCGGACGCCACGCGGAGCAACGCGAGGTTAGTTCTGCTGTCCGCTGACGATTCGATAGGTGGCGGATACGTTGCCTTCCACCGCTTGCGGAAAGTCCCCGGCGAAACGATCCCGGTATTTTTCGACGAGGCGGGCACTGACTTGCTTCACCGCATCTTCAAGCGTGGTGCCGGCGGCGTAGGCGCTCTCGGTTTCCGCCATCAGATCGCGGAAATACTCCTTCCAGAGGAGCAGCTTCTCTTTTCCGCCCATCACCTCGCCGTGGCCGGGAATCGCGATGTCGAAATCGAGTTTCTCCAGCGCCTCGAGCGTGCGAATCCATTCATAGGGAGTGATGTCGGCGATGTACGGTGTGTCGCCAGCGAGAAGGTCGCCGGTCGCCATCACACGCTCTTGGGGAAGGTACACCACCACGTCGCCCGCGGTGTGACCACGTCCGAGCCACAAGAGTTCGACCGTGCGGGCGCCTGAGTGGAGAACCACGCGACGTTCGAAAGTCAGCGTGGGCATCGCCGGGCGCATCGCTTTCAATTCCGGTAGCGCAACTTCCCAGCCTTGGATTCGCTCCGTGAGCCTCTGCCGGCGATCGAGTTCCGTCGTTTGCTCAAGCTGCCTCTTCCAATCGGCGATCGTCGCCGGAATCTCTAGGCTCCAGCGGGCGAGAAGCGCATTGCCTAACCCCATGCGCCCCATGTCCAGGCGAGTTCTCTGGGAGGAGATGATGTCAACGCTAGGGAACGCCTCGACGAATGCCTGGTTCCCCCAGTAATGGTCCCAGTGAAAGTGGGTGTTGACGATCCACTTCACGGGCCTCGGGGTCAGCTTGCGGATTTCGGCAATCAGGGCGCGCGCCGAAGAGGGCGTGGAAGCGGTGTCGACAACGAGCACACCGTCATCGAGCAGGACGAAGGCGCTGTTGCCGTTCTCCGGTCGGTGCGGCCGCGCCATCGCCGCGTAAACGCCTTCCGCGACGGGCTTGACGTCGAAGAGAGCCTGGGCCAAGGCTCGGTCTGGACTCAAACAGAGTAATACCAAGATGACCCAGCCAAGACGCTCCATGCTTGTTTCCCTTCAGCCGCTGATGGCTCAAACGGCGTTTCGGAGTCCCGGGAGCGCCGCAGACGATCTTGGCTGCTATCGCGAATGCCAGCGAAGGAAATCTACAGGCAAGCATTCCGCATCGCGAAGGATTTTGGAGAGAATGCC
>JAIQGB010000052.1 GCA_020072905.1 Terriglobia bacterium
CCACGCGAGTCCCAACTTCGCAAGGAATACTCGTCTCCACGAACATCCCGCCCGTACTGACGTCGCGCGAGAAAGCGAGGGCCATGCAACCCTCGCATTGGATTTGTGTGGCCAAGGGCGCGCGCGAGAACTGGCGCCGGTTGGCCGTCTTGCGGTGAATGAGTCGGAGGATGATTTGGGTGTGTTCCGGGCTGATCTCAGTGAACTCCAGTCCCGCTCCTCTGCCGGGCAACAAGTAGCAGACTTTGGCGCGGGCCTCGATGAAGGGAAGATGCTTGGCGGGGCGAAACCGCAGACGGAGTTCCGAGCCCGGCACGAGACCCTTCGACTCCAGGAGATGCAGACCCCCGCCGCCCAGCGTTGACGCGCGGGCATGCACTTTCTTGTCATTCACCGTGTACTCGACCGCAAAACTAGTTGGCACCCGGGGGTACTTGCGGGCCTCTGGTTTTTTCAATTTCCTGCCCAGTCTCCACTGGGGTGACTTGAATCGGCAAAATTCTAACACATTCTCGCGCGGCGCCTGACCGGGAATCGCGCCGCTAAGGCGTCGTAGCTAAGGTCGTCAACGTTAATTGACGGCTCGGTAAAAGCGCCTGAGTTCACTCCTCGCTGCGAGGAGCAGTTCGAAGAACCAAAGTTCCTATTCGCCCTCTTCGAGTCCTGCGCCGCTGTTCCTTGACGCGATTTTCGCGGAGAACGTATAATGTTGGCCTTTGTTGCCGCTGAAATTGCTTCTCGAGCGCGCGGACGGAGCCCTTTGTGTCGACCGGCGAACCTGAAAACCTGATCCAGCAGCGCAAAAAAAAGCTCCAGGCCATCGCCGGGTTGGGGTTCGAGACTTACCCCCGCCGGTACGCCTGCACCCACACGCTGCCGGAAATCCTCAGCCAGTATTCCGCGCGCGGCGCTGTGGAACTGAGCGCCCAAAAGGTCTCGGTGCGCGTTGCCGGGCGCGTGATGACCATCCGCCCGCACGGCAAGGCCGGCTTCGCCCACCTGCAGGGCGATGGCGCGCGCTTGCAGATCTATGTGCGCCTGGACGCCGTCGGCGAGCGCGACTTCGAGCTTTACAAATTGCTCGACCTCGGCGACATCCTCGGCGTCGAGGGCTACCTCTTCCGCACCAAGACCGGTGAGCTCACGGTGCACGCCGAGCGCCTGCAATTCCTGGCCAAGGCGCTGCTGCCGCTGCCGGAGAAGTGGCACGGCCTGCAGGACATCGAAATCCGCTACCGGCAGCGCTATGTCGATCTGATCGCGAACGAGGAGGTGCGCCGCATTTTCGACCGGCGCACGAAAATCATCCGGGCGATTCGCGAGTTCCTCGACGCCGAGGGTTACCTTGAAGTCGAAACCCCGATGATGCAGCCGCTCGCCGGCGGCGCGATGGCGCGGCCGTTCGTCACCCATCACAACGCGCTCGACATCGACCTTTTCCTGCGCATTGCCCCGGAGCTTTATCTGAAGCGGCTGACGGTCGGCGGCCTCGATCGCGTCTACGAGATCAATCGCAACTTCCGCAACGAAGGCATCTCCACGCAGCACAATCCCGAGTTCACGATGCTGGAGTTCTACCAGGCCTATGCCGATTATCGCGACATGATGGCGCTCACCGAGCGCTTGCTGCGGCACGTCGGGCAGGCGGTGCTCGGTGCGCTGGAGTTTGAATACGAGGGCACGCGCATCTCGCTCGAAAAGGTACAACGCTACACGATGAAGGAAGCGGTGGTGGCGTTCTGGCCGGAAGCGGGACAGGGGCCGAAACTTGAGGACTTGGCCGAGCCGCGCGCCAGTCTGCGCTGGGCGGAAGCCTATAACGCCTGGGCAGCGAAGGCAGGCGGAGCCCACGAACCCCTAGCTCTCGCTCCAGACACGGCACCCGGCGTGGTGTTGCAGGCACTTTTCGAGAATGTCGCCGAGCAGCACCTGGTGCAGCCGACGTTTATCTACGATTTTCCGCTGGAAGTCTCGCCGCTCTCTAAGCAGAAGCCCGATGATCCCAACCTGGTCGAGCGCTTCGAGCTCTACGTCGGAAAGATGGAAATCGCCAACGCCTTCAGCGAGCTTAACGACCCCGCCGAGCAGCGCGACCGCTTCGAGTACCAGCAGATGCTGCGCGAGAAGGGCGACCTCACCGCGCACGCCATCGACGAGGATTACATTCGCGCCTTGAGCTACGGCATGCCGCCCGCGGGCGGGGAAGGCATCGGCATCGACCGCCTTACCATGCTGCTCACCAATTCCCGCTCCATCCGCGACGTGATTCTCTTCCCGCTCCTGCGGCCGGAAAAGCATGCCGATGAGCATTAGGTCTGGAGCAGGGATGGCTGGTTCCAAGACCCCTAATCCGGTCTTCTTTCCTGCTCCCTTTGGCGATAGGTCTTCCCGGTGCACCAAGGGGCGGGGGGCCGAGTCCGCCTTAATGTTCAGCAACGTTTTAGGGGTGCCTATCATCTAAAGTACCAGGGGCATTGAAACGTGCGGGGTGGTCGAATCCTGGAAGGAGGCCAGCCATGAAAGCTGGCGGAATGCATCGTAGTCGGTATTTGTGGGCTCTGGTCGGGGGGCTCCTTTTGCTGCCCGCGTCGATCCTGGCGCAGGAGAACCTTTCGCACGTCCGCGTGGTGCGGGTGAGCTTCGTCAGCGGAACGGTGGCCGTCCAACGTCCCGGGTCGACCGAGTGGGCCAAGGCCACGGTCAACACGCCGGTTCAAGAAGGTTTCGCGCTCTCAACCTCCCAAGACAGCTTTGCGGAAGTGGAGTTTGAGAACGGCTCGACGGCGCGCCTGGGCGAGCTGTCGAAACTCGACTTCACCCAACTGGCGATGGATGCGGGGGGAAACAAGCTCAACCAGCTCACGTTTGAGCAAGGGTATGCGACCTTCCGTTTCATTCCCGAGCATCACGACCTATACAACGTCAAGATCGCGGATGCCACCATCTCTCCGAGTGGCAAGAGCGAATTCCGGACCGACTTCAATGACCATCAGCTTCGCGTTGAGGTCTTCAACGGCGCGGTAGAGGTCGCGGCGGCAGCAGGAACCACCAAGGTCGGCAAGGATAGAGTCCTCGAATACAGCCCTCAAACCGCCGAGGCTTTCAATGTTCGCCAGGGCTTCGAGAAAGATTCCTGGGACAAATGGGTGCAAGCCCGCAATGCGCAGTCGCAACTGGCCTTCAAGGACCAGGCCGTCCGCATGCACGGGGGGATTTACGGGTGGGGTGACCTTGGCGCCTACGGCGACTGGGCTTTCTTCCCCGGGTATGGCTATGGCTGGTCGCCTTATGCGGCGATGGGATGGTCGCCTTACACGTTCGGGATGTGGGACTGGTATCCCAGCTTCGGTTGGACCTGGATCTCCGGGGAGCCTTGGGGTTGGCTGCCCTACCACTACGGTCTTTGGAACTTCGACCCGACGTTCGGCTGGTTCTGGATGCCCGGCAGTTTTGGAATGTGGTCGCCGGCGCTGGTGACGTGGTACACGGGACCGGGATGGGTCGGCTGGCGACCTATCGGTGTGGGAGGACGGGCAAGGTCTAATCCCGTGGCGGCTGTCCCCACCAGTGTGATTCAGAACGGGCAACTGATCAATTCCCGCACTGTGATCCCGGTCAAGGCCGGCGAGGGCACTTTGGTCAATCGCCTGCCCATCCAGCCGACGCCGCTGGCGATGCTCTCAGGAAGACCACTCGAAGAAAACGTCGTGCT
This sequence comes from Terriglobia bacterium, assembly GCA_020072905.1. Classification (GTDB taxonomy): domain Bacteria; phylum Acidobacteriota; class Terriglobia; order UBA7540; family UBA7540; genus JAIQGB01. The sequence goes on from JAIQGB010000052.1 coordinate 3,713, forward strand.
GCCCGGCAGGACGGCGAGGGCTCAGACGTCAGCCGGTCCCGCCATCTCCAGCGCCACCGAACTTCGCGCTCCCGTCAACCGAAACGGCATGGCGGCCGCCTCGGCGTCTCGTCCCACAGCGTTCGGATCTTTCCGTGCCCATGGCGCTCCCGCCCCGACGACCGTTCTGATGGGCGGCAATCCCGCCGCGGAGCGAGCGTTTATCGAAGCGCACTCCGGCGTTGGGGGGCGAGTTACCGGACGAGCAAAATCCCAGCCGCTTCGCGCCCAGCAGGAAACAACCTTGGGCGGCCGCTTCCCGGTCTCCGAGGCTGCAACCACGTCCGGTCGCGCCATGATCGCTCCGCGCTCGTCCGCTTCGCCTCGGGAGTTCAACCGGCCCGGACCTACTGTTCTGCCGCGTGGAAGTGCAGCAGGAACCGTGGGGCAAAGTGGGGGGAGGGTGCGCGGTGGGTCCGAGGGCATGTCTCGCGGCGGTGGCGGCGGCTTCTCGGGCAGGGGAACGTCCGGGAACATGGGCAGCGCCTCGAGTAGCGGAGGCGGCATGTCGAGTGGCGGTGGCGGCACGTCGAGTGGCGGTCGCGGTTCTGCTTCTGGCCACCGGTAAACCTTTATAGACGAACTTAAGGAAGTCCCAAATGCTCCCTCACCCCGGCCTCCTCACCGTTCAAATTACTTCAGACCGCCGTGCGGCCTACCGGGCGGCGATGGGTTCGGACTCGTTGCGGCTGCCGTAACGCTTTTCGAGCAGCCCGTCGAGTTCGTCGCGCAGGCGGTGTTCGATTTCGCGCGCGGCAAGCAACGCCGCCGTGTCCTCTAGGAAGACCGCGAGCAGGTCGGCCGCCCGATCGGGGAAATCCTCCTCGTCGAGCGGTGCGCGGGCGGCGGCCCGGCGGAGCACTTTTCTCACCAGCCCAGCCTCCTGCCGCGCGTGCAAGTGGAAACACTTCAGCCGTTCCCAAGCAAGTGCTGCGGAGCGCCGCGCCCCCTCGGCGGACTCCGCATCGCCGGGAACGGCGAAGACTCTCGCGAACTGTCTCAGGCATTCTTCGCGGCTGGCGGGGCGGGTCACGTCGAAACCGCGATTTTTCTCCCGCCAACGTTGCCCGGCCCGGCGCCGCGGGCTGCGTCGCCATCCGCGGGGATTGTGGTCCTGCCATTCCGCCCACATCCGCTGCGAGAGCAGGGGATTGTGCAGCAGCGCCGGAGGCTTCGTGTCGAGTCTATCGAGCCAGCCCTGCTCCGAGCGCAGGATTTGGAAGCGCGTGGCTTTTCCCGTGCGCTTCGCCACGATGGCTTCCATCAAATCTTCGGCGCGGCCGTTTACTCGCTCGAGCGGCTTGCGGGCCGGGTGGTGCGCGTAGAAAACGTACCGGAGCGCGTAGACCAGGTCGGCGGCGCGTCCGGCGGTCAGGGCGCTCGCCTCCGGCGCGCGACGGAGCACCCGGCGGAGTTGCTGCGCTTCGTATCGAGCCAAGCCGCGATAGGCCCGCAATCGCCTCCAGAAGACTTCCGCGGCGGCGCGAATCAGACCGCGCGGCTCCTCGGAGCGGAGAAAGCTCGGAAAACGGAAGGCGCGCTCGAAAAGTCTGAGGTGTCGCTCGAATTCCGCCAGGCTTTCTCCGGCGCGCCGGATCGTGCTGCGCAGCGAGGCGCAATAGAGACCGTGATGGAAGCAGTTGCCGCGCGCCCGCGGCGAGGCGTTGGCCTTGCGCAGGTTGGCGACGGCCGCGGCCTGCCGCCGCGGCGTCAGGATGTAGGGGAGGCGCCTCGCCAGGCGGGCGGCGTTGGCGATACGAATCGAAGCGCGCGCCGCCCGGAGCCGCGCCGGGGTCATCTGGTAGGGCTTCTTAGGGGCTTTGCGCACGCGGGTCCTTTCGCACTGCCCGCGGGGCAGGGAAACGCCCCCGCAGCTGCGGGAAGCCGAGAGGCTACCTACTAGGCTAGCAGTATGCTGAGAAGATGTCAAGGGTTTGCTGGCGTGGCGGTCTCCGACCGCCGCCCGACAGGAAAGCAGGAGGCCTTGTAGCGGCGGTCTCTGACCGCCGGGCGGCGCTGAGGAGAGCGCCGCTACAGTTGCCGCTCCGAGGTCGTTCACTATTCCGGCGTGTTCACGAAGAATGAACACGAGGAACTGGTGAACAGAGCTAGTAGCCACAGCATGTCCTTGATGCCGTGGGAGCTTAAGTTGGTGGCTCTGAAAAGGCCCGCGGCACAAAATCCGTGCCGTGGCTGGCCTCTTGCACAGAGGCCAGCCTATAGTTGATTCTTGTCGCGCAAGATCTGGAGGTATTCATCCTCCGATAAGGGGCAATTACTTAAATCGCGGCATTGCTTCTGTGTTATGTGGAGGGCATGCGGCAGGTGCCCGTGCCCTTTCTCCTTGGAGGCACGGCGGACTCCAAAACTTGTGACAAGCCTCCCGTGAACAAACAGTTCGTAATACTTGTGGCCCTTGCGCTCATCGGGCGTGCAATGAAGCTTCTTGGCAATTGCCTCAGCGTCGTCCTGTGTAAACAAGCGTCACCTAGGTCCAGTTTTGCCAATGTACTTGTTTAGGAGCTGTTTTTGACGGAGCGGGGTTGGTCCTAGCTGGGTGTCCGAAAGCTCGTTAAGCCTATCGTATGTGTCAATCAGCGTTTCTTTCAGATTAGCGAACGCTTCCTCTTCAGTTTCGCCGGAGGCAAATATGCTCGCATCAAAGAGACTCGCCTCAAATCCTCCCTCGCACTCCGTAATTACAACCGTCAGTGGTCTCAGAATCTCGTAAGGTTCCGGCGCCAATGTCTCAATTGGAACCAAGAAGCTTTTTCGTGCGGAACTGAGCTCGCCAAGTCGGTTTAGTACTTGTTCGATTTTGGCTTCGAGGCTCTCCACCCTTCGGCAGAGCTGGTCGAATAGTTTGGCATATCCAAAGACCGCTCGTAGTTGCTCTTCGACTGTTCCAGTCTGGCGTGTGACCACACTCGCCGCTGGCTCATGATGGGCCACTGTCAAAATTATGTTTTCAGCCAATGGGGCCCACGCATTTACTCCGTAGTCTGCCAGGGTTCGGAACTTGAACTCAGACTCGCCGGAAATGTAGGTTACACCTTCAAGTGTCTTTCCCGGAGTCGTAGGCGGCCAGTCAGCAGCGTAGGCGTACGCATGGGTTTTGACTGCCGGTCCCCTCATTGTCCCCCTTTGGCCTTTAGCGCCAGCGCTGATATTTTAGTTGCGGTCTCTAACAAGAGCAAGGGAATATCTTCAGTCAACTTAATCGTTTGTGTGAACCGAACTATGTGTTGCAAGCGCTTTTCACCGAAAGAGACTCCCATCTCGTACACCAGCTTGCCTTCCGGGTTCCTCTTTACGCCAGTAAAGCCTGTAATTTCATCAAAGATCATCGGTTGTTCCAGCAGTTGAATTGGTTTGAATAACGAGGTTACCCTTTCCATTTCGTAGGAAAAGATAGCCACAACTGCCGCCTCGCGATCTCCGAAAGGCACCCCAATGCAGTTGATGAGATCACTGAAGCGTCCGAATTCTGCGGGTGGGTCAACGTTAGTTTCGAACCACGTTAATTCCAACATGAACCTGCTACGGTCCTTGCGGCGTAGTGTTGCGGATGCCCCGACTTTATCCTTCCCCTCGCCCGGATGTACACCGGCAAATCTATATGGAAGGTTGCGCCGCTTTCCCGCCACGCAGTTTTTCAGCTTTGAGATGAGCGACTTGCTGAGTCCCAACTCAGCGAAGAGGAACAACTGCACGCAGCTGGCGCGTTTGAACGCCTGATAGACTTGAGAAGCCGGCATGTTCTGGTCACCAGTCAGCCTCAGAATAGCATGCAAAAGGACGGCCATCCTATCACATCTTGTGAAGTCAGGCTAAGCTCGAAAACGTCCCCCTCATTGTTCTGCCCTTTTCACGGTCCTGCTAGAAGGCAGGGAGCTGTTGCGTCGCATCCGGAACAACAGCCACGCGTTGGCGTGCATGTCGCTTCGCGGTGTCTGTGAATGTTTCAACTTCGAATGTCCGCACACTCTCCTTCCCGCGCTGGACGAATACTGATAATGTAAGCGCTCATGAAGTTTGAATTCTTCGTGGCGATGCGCTACCTGCAGGCCAAGCGGCGGCAGGCGGCGATTTCGGTGATTACGGCCATTTCGGTCGTCGGAGTGATGGCGGGAGTGTGCGCGCTGGTGGTGGCGCTGGCCATCAACAACGGCTTCCGGCGCGAGCTTGAGCAGAAGCTGCTGGGCGCGAGCGCGGACATCACCCTGGTGCGCGCGGCGAACGACGGCATCAAGAACTACGAGCCGCTCACGGAGCGCTTGGCGAAGCTGCCGCACGTGACGGCGGCGGCGCCGGCGATTTACGAGCAGGTTTTGATTTCCAGCCACTCGCGCGCCCAGGGCGTGGTCATCAAAGGAGTCGATCCGCAGCGCGAGGTACACGTGGGCGATCTCCTGCTGCGCCTGCGCGAAGGCTCGCTCCAGGGCCTCTCCGCGACGTTCCCCAGCGCCGACCCGCTGGTCGTGGGCAAGGACCTGGCGAAATCGCTCGGCGTGTTTGTGGGCGACACGGTGCTGGTCACCAGCCCGCAGGGCTACCTGACGCCGCTCGAAATCGTTCCCAAGTTCCGCCACTTCCGGATCGTGGGCGTGTTCGATTCGGGCTTCTACGATTTCGACGCCACTTGGGCGTTCACCAACCTGGGCGCGGCGCAGCGGCTCTTCGATCTCGCGAATATCGCCAGCGTTATCCAATTCAAGATTGACGATATCTATCAGGCAGAGAGCGTAGCCGGAGCGATTCGCCAGGCCGCCGGCGCGGGCTTCGAGACCTCGACGTGGATGGAGCAGAACCGCTCGCTCTTCAGCGCCCTGCGCCTGGAGCGGCTGGTGACCATCCTCACCATCGGGCTGATCGAGGTGGTCGCCGCGCTCAACATCTTCATCACGCGCACCATGATGGTGATGGAGAAGAACCGCGACATCGCTGTGCTGATGTCCATGGGCGCGCGCCAGCGGCAGGTTTGGGCGATTTTTACGCTGCACGGCCTGCTGATCGGCACGGTGGGCACGGCGCTCGGGCTCGGGCTCGGCTACGGATTGGCTTGGCTCGGCGATCACTTCAAGCTGATCCCACTCGACGCGCAGATCTACGCGCTGCCCTCGGTCCCTTTCCACGCGCAGCCCTTCGACGGCCTCTGGATCGCGCTCGCCGCGCTCGCCATCAGCTTCCTGGCGACGCTCTATCCGTCCCTGGCCGCGGCGCGACTGAATCCCACGGAAATCTTGCGCTATGAATGAGAGCAGATGGATTCGCCGGCGCGGCGGGTCGTCGGGCTATTCCTGGCCTGCATCACAGACTGTGGGGAGGCCGCGCGCCGTCCGCCGCGCCGAGCGGGCTTTCGCGCCCATTGGCCCTGGCGAAATCGCGCCGGGCGGGATAATGCCAGATGGTTTCCGAATCAACGAACGCGCCTGACGCCACCGCATCGGGGCCGGCGGGGCTGAGAGCCATTTTCCGCGGGCTTCGCTCGAGAAACTACCGCCTGTTTTTTGGCGGGCAGAGCATTTCCCTGATCGGCACGTGGATGACCCGCACAGCCACGAGTTGGCTGGTCTATCGCCTGACCGACTCGGCGTTTCTGCTCGGCGTGGTGGGATTTGCCGGACAGATTCCCATCTTTATCCTCTCTCCGTTTGCCGGCGTCTATGTGGACCGGTGGAACCGTCACCGGACGCTCGTCATCACTCAAGTGTTATCCATGTTGCAATCGCTGGCGCTGGCCTACCTGGCGCTGCGAGGCATCATCACCGTGGGCGAGATCATTGCCCTCTGCGCGTTTCAGGGCATCATCAACTCCTTCGACATGCCGGCGCGCCAGGCACTCGTGATCCAGATGGTGGAGCAACGGGAAGACTTGGGGAACGCCATCGCCCTGAACTCCTCGATGGTCAATGTCTCGCGCCTGATTGGGCCTTCGCTGGCCGGGCTACTCATCGCGGGTTGGAGTGAGGGCGTGTGTTTTCTGTTCGACGGCATCAGCTACCTGGCGGTCATCTATTCGTTGTTGGCCATGTCGATCGCGGCGGACGCGAGCGCGCGCCGCCAGGTGCGCGGAACCTGGGAAGGTTTGAAAGAAGGCTTTCAGTATGCCCTGGGTCCGGGCCCCATCCGCCCCGTGCTTTTGCTGCTGGCGACGATCAGCCTGATGGGGATGCCTTACGCGGTTTTGGTGCCGGTCTTCGCGCGCGATATCCTGCACGGAGGTCCCCACACGTACGGCTTCCTGATCGCCGCCTCGGGGTTGGGCGCCATCGTGGGCGCGCTCTACCTGGCGTCCCGCCGCAGCCTCCGGGGGATCAGCCGGATTATCATCGCCGCCGGATTGCTGTTCAGCGTGGGCTTGCTGGGTTTTTCGCAGTCGCGAGTGACGTGGCTCTCCTTCGCGCTGATGCTCCCCATCGGGGCGGGGATGATGATGTTTATCGCCGCGAGTAATACCGTTCTGCAAACCGTCGTCGACGACGATAAACGGGGAAGAGTAATGAGCTTCTATGCGATGGCGTTCCAGGGTATGCTGCCCTTCGGAAGCCTGCTCGCGGGCGGCTTGGGCGGCCGCCTCGGAGCCCCTCCGACGCTGGCGGTGGGCGGGGTTTGCTGCTTGATCGGCCTGGGGATCTTCGCGCACCGGGTCCCGGCCTTGCGGCAAATGGTGCGGCCTCTGTATCTGAAACTGGGGCTGGGCGACGCCGAAACTTCCGTGCCACCGGTTGCCGAGATTCGCCCTACGGAGAAAGACGAACTGCCTTGAGCCTGCGGCCCAGCGCCCCGTCGCCCACCCGCGACACGACGGCAATCTTCTGTAGGGGCGATTCATGAATCGCCCCTCCGGCGGTTTCGGTATCCAGCAGCGCGGCAACCTGTTTGCCCAGCGCCGCCGAGGGCAGAGTCTGGTAGCCGCAGTCAATTCGCAATTCGAATTGACCGTGGGTCCCAGCTCCCGCTTGCGAATGACGCTGGGAGCATTCATACTCCCCTCATGAGCCTCAAAAATGCGGCACTTCTGGCCTTGATCGGCACCATCCTGCTGACGGTTTTGATCGCGGCAAGTTTCATTTCCACCCTCTTGGGGGTTATGCGTGGCCTGATGGCGGCGATGACGCTGTTGACATCGGCGGTTCAGCTGTTCACGAGCATCACGGTGTTGGTGTTCTTTTACGTCTTCCACCGGGCGCAACCCTGATATTCCAAGAGCGGGTGGGAAAAGCCCACGGTCAATCCCAGCCACGATTGACGGTGGCTACCGGCGTAGGCCGCCCCATCGAAGGGGGTTTCGCCACCCGAGAGGGTGTAAACTGGGGCCGTGCCAGTACTGCTCAGGGTTCGCGGTTACAGGTTCTTCTTTTACAGTTTGGAAGATCGCGAGCCACCTCACATTCACGTTGCCCAGGCGGGCCGTTATGCGAAGTTTTGGCTCGATCCCCTCACCTTGGCATCGAACCGGGGGTTTCGAAGTCACGAATTGACGGTGATTCGAGAACTGGTACTGGAAAATCGAGATTGGTTCTTGGAGAAATGGAATGCCTACTTTAGTGGACAGGAGTGAAACGCTCGCGGTCGAAGTGGCTTGTTCTGACGATGCGCTGACGGTCGTGCTCGACGACGGCCGCACCGTGTCGGTTCCTCTGGTGTGGTTTCCGAGGCTCCTGAACGCCACCCCAAAGCAAAGAAAAGGGTGGGAGTTCATCGGCGGCGGAATCGGTATTCATTGGGAAGCGATCGACGAAGACATCTCGGTGGCCAGCCTGCTCCGACCGGAGAAGTTCATGCGGCTGGCTAACGCCGCGATGCCGCCGACGCGCTCCGGCCCGCTGCCGCGTCCCTCCCCATCCCCTCGCATGCGAAAAACGCGTGCTCGGCGCGGCTGATCGCTGGAGACGTTAGGTCCGTCAGCCGACGGATTTAGGCGGACTGGCCTAAACAAGAGTTAGGCCGGATAGTCAACGTGCCGAAACGCAAGCGTTCAATCGGATCTATTCGAAGCGAGCTGATCGCCAAATCGCGTGAAGCAGCTCTCTCAGCTATTCGCGTCTTCAATGATCCTCAGGTCGGCTTCAAGTCCGAGACGTACATTGTCTTGATGGTGATCGCATGGACATACCTGCTGCATGCGTACTACAGATCAAAAGGCATGGAACATCGGTACTTCACGCAACGCCCAAAGCGCCGAGTTTTTGATCGAACGAAGCACGGTGCCTATAAGTATTGGGAACTAGAAAGGTGCCTCAACGACAACAAGTCCCCAATCGATCAGGACACGGCAAACAATCTGCGGTTCCTGATAGGCCTTCGTCACGAGATCGAGCACCAAATGACCCGGTCTCTCGATAACTTCCTCAGTGGTCGCTATCAAGCGTGTGCAATAAACTACAACGAGTACCTCAAGAAGTTATTTGGAAAGCGTTTTGCCATCGATGAACAGCTAACGTACAGCATTCAGTTCGTCCAGCTCTCCGAAGGGCAAATTGAAGGTGTACGACCGGAAGCATCGATCCCAGAGCGCTTACGCGCCTATGTCGCTGAATTCGACGGAAAGCTTTGTCACGACGAGTATAACAGTGAGCGTTTCTCCTTTCGGCTCCTCTTCAAGCGCAAGCTCGTCAATCGCCCTGGACAGGCGGACAAGGTGATCGAGTTCATTGATCCTAAGTCTGACCTTGCGAAGGCAATTGACAGGGAGTATTGGGTTAGGAAGGAAGTGGAGAAGCCGAAGTTTCGTCCAAAGGACGTGGTAGCTGAGGTTCAGAAAGCCGGATTCAACCGGTTCCGAGTATCCCCTGAGCACGTTGACATGTGGAAGGTTGAGGATGCGAAGAATCCTGGTAAGGGTTATGGAGTTGAAATCCAGGGGTCCTGGTACTGGTATCAGTCTTGGGTCGATCGGTGCATCGAGCTCTGTAACAATGCGGGGAACAAGTACATCTGAGCATTCTAACCGCAAGGTTAACCCGACCGCCCCCAAACGGGGTGACCGGTGATGCTCCGGTCGTTGGAGGTCAAAATTGAAGCCGCTTTTTACCGTACATGCCGGCGAGTTCGTGGCGGGCGACTATATCGAGCGCAAGTTTCGGCGCGTCAATGTCTGGGTCCCAGCGAAAGACACTGGCGTCGATCTTTTAGTTTCGGACACGAAAAATATGAAGGTAGTGTCTCTTCAAGTGAAATTCTCGCGGGACTTCCTAGCCACGCACATGGCCGCCGTCTTTCAGAAGCCACTGCGTGCTTGCGGCTGGTGGTCACTTAACCGCCAGAAAATCGCGACCTCTCCTGCCGACTATTGGATCTTCGTCCTTGTCGGGTTCGCTCGCCGCAGCACAGACTTCGTGATCATCAGGCCAGCTGAGCTGTTGAAGCGGCTTGATGCCATTCATGGAAAAGCGAAAACGATTCAAAGTTACCTTTGGGTTACGGAAAAACGCAAGTGCTGGGAAACGCGGGGTCTTCGGCGCCCGGACCAGTTGTCGATTGCACAAAACCTGTTTAAGGACGATGATCGCGACTTCACCGCGTATCTCAATAACTGGGAACCCGTCAAAGAACTCAACCGTTGAGGAACGGCGCGTGGCGCCGACATCCCGCCTTGCGGGACCGTTAAGAAGCCAGGACCGGCCAGGGATAGGACGCGGTGACCCGTCGGCTGACGGGTTGCGCGTGTTCGTGGGGCGCATACATAAATGGCAATGTATGCGCCACCCGCGGAATAATCCGCGGACATTACGAATAAGGAATGTGCCTACCCCCGCCGCTACACCCTCCCGTGTCCAGGCGAGCAGCTATGGTTTCCGCGCTTGCCTAGACCGCCTGTACGACCGCCACTCGTCACCGAATTCGACGCTCAACATATGCCGTACAAGGCCCGCGTGAGTCCAGGGCACCTTCCAAATTCCCTCCTTTGTATCTTCGACTTTAACGTGAACCCTAACAGGCGTGCCAAGCGTCTGGGCACACGCGGCACGAAGGGTTTCCAGTTGCTCGCGGGTATTCACCAAGTCTGCAAAAAACCCGGCTTTCGACTCATACACGAACACCACTTCACCCTCACCGAGGTGCCAGGCAGCCAGGTGGTCTAGGCAAACGGACAGCAATTTCTTCGATTGAAAGACCCGTTCCTTGATGGCCGTCAGCCGTGGGTCAGTCAAGCTGGCACCTCGAGTCTTAGTTCCTTCAGGGGCGCTTCGTCCGTTTATCGGCTCGGTATCAGCGGCGAGCGTGTCCTCAAGGTGCTTCCCAATAAGTTCGGTTAGGCGTCTGGGACTGTCAATGTGAAAATGATGGAGATCCTCGAGCAGTTCCGAGTAGGCTTCGGCCTCGATTTTGTTCTCCTCAGGCAACTGTTCATCAAGAATCTTCGCGAGCAAATCTACATTGAGTGGTTCGTCGTCTGACTTATCTGCATGCAACCCAGATATGTACGACTCTCTCTCGTCAAGCACCCGTTCAAATTCAAGGTCCACGGTCTCGAGGAGAGCCGAAACGCGACAGATAGACCGTCGGACAGGAGAAGGAACACTGAGTTCGCGCTTATACTGAAGGATGTGTGAGCTCGCCGCCCAAATGTGCTGAGCCAGCGTGCGGACCTGTATCTCAGCCTGCAAATCGGCGAATTCTCTGAACGTGGGAACCGATAGCCAATCCTGAGGTAGCTTGATGATGTAGTGAAGGGACTGATATCCGAACTCTGTTTCGGCCAGGCGCTGACTGGTGTCTTCCTGGGAAACGACAGTAAAATTCGTCGAAATGAGTTCACACACCTTTCGCACGTCGCGCCTGAAGAGTAGGATGAACCTCAGACCCACTAGGTCATTTAGTTGTTTGATGCCCTTGAGTTTAAGCGAGGCTCGTTCAATTTTCTCAGCGATGGAATCCCACCCCTTGACTCGAGATTCGAGGGGAACCCCCAGGGAGATACTCTTGGCGGACAGCAATCCCTGGGATTGCTGTGCCAGTGTCTCACAGAAGCGTGAAGCGACTTCACGAACTGCATCGTATTCTTTGCGAAGGTTGTCAAGGTCCGTTGTAGATAGCTCCCTTAGCAACTATTGTAACTGGGATTCGCTTTTTCATTTCCCAGTTGACCCATAATATACATCTGACCATCTCCGCGTACAATGCTCTAGCTCAGTTTTCGCGGCTGTCGCATAGCTGCATGACAATGGATGGGCCACACGTGGGTGGGGCATACATTGTCTTTCATGTGTGCGCCCATCAGCAAGGGGGACTAAACTGCTCGCGGGCCCCACACCGCCCCGCGAGAGTGCTGGCAGCGCAGTGTTGATCTCTCTGCCCGGTACGGCTTGACGGCGGAGGAAATCGCGCTGGGGGAAGGGCAGGGGTAAGAAGACAGAAGCTGGTAGCCACGGTCAATCTGCTTTTGACTGACCGCGGGTTCATCTTGCACCGAGAATCCCACAGACGGAAAGGCACGGTACGTGGCTACCACTCACACGCTTTTACCCCTGGCGGGCTGGGCGGCAAGCAGGAACGTCTTCGGATACGACCCCTCGCCGCAGATTTTGAAAGACCCGAAATCTTTGTACCATTCGCCCTCGGGAACAAGCGGGTGGGATTCAACCCAGATTCGAAGCTTATTCAGGTCAGCGATGCTGATGCTTCGACCCCGCATCCGGTCCATCAGGTGTTGGCGGATTCCCGCCGGCAGCTTGTTCCAAGTTTTGAGATGAGGCATCAGTCGCCAAAGACCATGCGGCCCAGATCATCCCCCAGGCGCGCAACGTCTTTAGGGTCGGTTGCCGTGCGGAAACGCTCGGCGAGTTCAAAGAACTCTTTTTGTTTGCGCTTTTCGGCCTCGATCCCCTTTTCCACGAGCTCCACGATGATCCGGTTCGCGCTGAGGCGCCGTTGCTTCGCGAGGCTGCGAACCTTACGCGCCGTGTCGCGCGGAAGACCGATGCTCTGTCGAACGGTTTTGTGGGATGCGCGCATGTCACCATTATACACCACAATGGTGAGGCACGGCCTTCCCAGCGGGCAGCGCATAAGAATGGTGGGGCGAAGCAGACCGGCTGGCGGCCCGTTCGGTTTGGCGGGGGGTGGAAATCGCGCTCGTCGTAGGGCAGGAGTGAAAAGACTGGAGTGAGAAGCCAGGAGTAGGAAGTCAGAAGAGAGGGGGGCGGAGGGAAGAAAATCGAAGATTACGGAGGCCGGGAAGGTACAATGTTGTGTGGCTGGAAACCGGGAACTGGGATCTGAGAACTGGGAATTGGGAAATGGGAACTGACGACTGACAACTGACGACTGACAACTGACGACTGACAACTGACATCGACCAATCGCTCCATGATTCAATTGCCCAATCACTCCATCCTCCGTGCCGAGCGCCTGACGAAGATTTACCGCTCCGGCGAAGAAGAAGTCGTGGTGTTCGAGGGGCTGGACTTCGAGATTCGCCCCGGGGAACGGGTGGCGCTGGTGGGCGAGTCGGGGGCGGGCAAAACGACGCTGTTGCATCTGCTCGCGGCGCTGGACACTCCGACGCGCGGTGAGGTATACTTCGAAGGGCAGAAGGTGAGTGGATTCGGCGAGGAGGAAAGGGCCGCCTACCGCAACCGCCGCATCGGTTACGTCTGGCAGATGCACTACCTGCTGCCGGAATTCTCGGCTCTCGAAAACGTGATGTTGCCGCAGGTAGTGGGGGGTAGCGACTTTGCGGCCGCCAGAATGCGCGCCGGGGAAATGCTGGGAGAAGTCGGGCTGGGCGGCATGGCGCACCGCAGGGTTGGGGAACTCTCAGGGGGTGAGCAGCAACGCGTGGCGCTGGCCAGAGCTCTGGCCAACCGGCCCGCGCTTCTGCTGGCCGATGAACCCACAGGAAACCTCGACCATCGGACCGCTGATCGCGTGATGAAGTTGCTCGAGGAGTTGCACCGGGCTCACGGACTGACCTCCGTGCTGGCCACACATAACCTGGAGCTGGCACAACGGGCCCCGCGGACGTTGCGCGTCAGCGACGGCAAACTGCCGGAAGGGTAGTTCCAGGAGGTCATCAAACCTCCTCGCCCTGGGGCGGGGGGTTCCAACCGGGAACTGAGGAGCTATGTTCGAGAGATATACCGAAAAGGCCCGCCGCGTTATCTTTTTTGCCCGTTACGAAGCCAGTCAGTTTGGCAGCCCCTACATCGAGACCGAGCACCTGCTGCTCGGGCTGCTGCGCGAAGACAAGGCGCTCACCAACCGCTTCCTGCGCTCGCACGCCTCCATCGAATCTATTCGCAAGCAGATCGAAGGCCGCACGACGATCCGTGAGAAGGTTTCGACCTCTGTCGACTTGCCTCTTTCGCAGGAGTGCAAGCGGGTGCTCGCCTACGCCGCGGAGGAAGCCGAGCGCCTCTCCCACAAGCACATTGGTACGGAGCACCTGCTGCTCGGCCTATTGCGTGAGGACAAGAGCTTTGCGGCGGAGATTCTCCACGAGCGGGGCCTGCGCCTTCCCACCATCCGCGAGGAATTGAGCCGCGCCCAGAACGAGAAGGTGGCTTCCAACCGCTCCAAGGAGACCTCGTTGCTGGCCGAGTTCAGCCGCGACCTTACCCAGGCGGCGATGGAAAACCAACTTGACCCGCTCATCGGGCGCGAGGGCGAACTGGAGCGCGCCGTGCAGATTCTTTGCCGCCGCACCAAGAACAACCCCGTGCTCATTGGTGAGCCTGGCGTGGGCAAGACCGCCATCGTCGAAGGGCTGGCGCAGCGCATCGCCGACGGCGACGTGCCCTCGTTCCTGGCCGACAAGCGCATCCTAGCGCTCGACCTTTCGCTGATTGTCGCGGGCACGAAATACCGGGGCCAGTTCGAAGAGCGCCTCAAGACCATCATGAAGGAATTGATGGAGGCGCAGAACGCCATCATTTTCATTGACGAGCTCCACACGCTGGTCGGCGCGGGTTCGGCTGAAGGCTCGCTCGACGCGGCCAACATCCTGAAGCCGGCGCTCTCACGCGGCGACATCCAGTGCATCGGCGCGACAACGCCCGCTGAGTACCGGAAGTCTGTGGAAAAAGACCGCTCGCTCGAGCGGCGCTTCCAGTCCATCAAGGTGCCGCCGCCGACCGAGGGCGATTGCGTCAAGATTCTCTTTGGCATCAAGGACCGCTACGAGAAGTTCCACGCCGTGACTTACACCGACGAGGCGTTGCACGGCGCGGTCTACCACTCGAACCGGTACATCCCGGACCGCTTTCTGCCCGACAAGGCTGTGGACCTGATCGATGAGGCGGGCGCGCGCGTCAAACTGCGGCAGAGCTCGCTGCCCGAGGAGATGATCGACGTCCAGAAGCGCATCAAGTTCGTGGTGCACCGCATGGAGAACGCCATCGCCAACCACGAGTTTGAGAAGGCGCGTTTCTACTCGGACGAAGAGCGCAAGGAGCGGGAGAACCTCCGCCTGCTGCGCGAGAAGTACAACATCGACGAGACGGCCATGGGCGTCGTTTCCCGCGAGGACATCGAGGAGGTCGTTTCGCGCTGGACGGGCGTGCCGGTGACGGCGATCAAAGAAGAGGAGATGTCGAAGCTCCTGCGCATTGAGGACGAGCTGCACAAGCGAATCATCAGCCAGGACCGGGCGATCTCCGCTCTGGCACGCGCCATCCGCCGGTCGCGCGCGGGCCTGAAGGCTCCCGGGCGGCCCGTGGGTTCGTTCCTGTTCCTGGGCCCCACGGGTGTGGGCAAGACGGAAATGGCGCGGTCGCTCGCGGCGTTCCTCTTCGGCAGCGAGCGGGCCCTGATCCGCTTCGACATGTCGGAGTTTATGGAGAAGCACTCCGTTTCCAAGCTGATCGGCTCGCCCCCGGGCTACGTGGGCTACGAGGAGGGCGGCCAGATGACGGAGCGCGTGCGCCGCTCACCCTATTCGGTGATCCTGCTGGACGAAATCGAAAAGGCACATCCCGACGTTTTCAACATCCTGCTGCAGGTTTTTGAGGACGGCCAACTGACTGACGGCCTCGGCAATACCGTCGATTTCAAAAACTGCATCGTGATCATGACCTCCAACATCGGCGCGCGGTACCTCGAGCGACGCACCCAGATGGGCTTCCAGTCGGCCAATGAAGGCGCCACGGACAAAAAGATCGAAGACCTCGTGATGAGCGAGGTGAAGCGCCTCTTCAACCCCGAATTCCTGAACCGGCTGGATGAGGTCATCGTCTTCAATGCTTTGAACGACCAGGATCTCCTGCAGATCATCGATTTGCTGGTCGGCGGAATTAACCAGAACCTGGTTCCCAAGAACATCTCGATCACGCTCTCGGCCGAGGCGGCACGCTGGATTTTGGAGAAGACGTGTACCGACCGCTCGTACGGAGCGCGGCCACTGCGCCGAGCCCTGCAGAAGCATGTCGAGGACCCCTTGTCGGAGGCGCTGATTCAAGGAGATATCCAGCCCCCGGCGGTCCTGGAAGTTATTGTTGAAAACGAGGCGCTTTACTATCGCTCGGTGAACGACAAGCTGGTCGCGGCCACACCCCTTTCTCACTAGGGGACCCGCCTGCGTCCCTTCCGCGCGCGGCAACCCGCCCCAGGAGGCACCTCAACATCCCCGTTGCCGGGAGAAGAGTTCACTGAAGGCGGCGGGCAGCGGGCCAACTTCTGGTGGATTCCTGGCATCGGAGTGTCTAAGCTCAGAAATTGGCGAGAGGAGAGGGCTGTTTGGGGCCGATAAACCCTGCTTTGCGAAGAGGGAATTTCCAGTGGGCGGGGAGGGTGTCGCTCCTGACAGCGCTGCTGTTCTTCGGCGGCTCGATCTTGCCGGCGCAGGAACCGGGTTCGAAGCAGGAGGCTCCCGCTCCTTCCTCGAACAGCGGGCAGGGCCAATCCGCCGCTTCCAAAGAAGCGCAG